>JAHJXD010000097.1 GCA_018827685.1 Patescibacteria group bacterium | reverse complement strand
CCTATCTATCTAAAATAGTGGAACTATTTTTTGGCTACTGTTAAAGATCAGGATAAGCTTCCAGCGTAAATTTAATAGGGCGCTGTCCCTATTTAAAATCATAATCAAGGATTTCCTGAATGAAGGAACTTCTATCCTTTGAATTCAGCTCATCAGGAGTATAACCTTGGGCCTGTAATGGATGTCCCTATTTTCCTCCTTTTCCCCTTTTTTACAATTCAGCGGAATTGAGCCAGTCTTCCAGGTTGACGTTCAAGGCCATGTTCCTCTTTTTCAGCAGAAGGAGAAAGTCCCACATGTTCAAATCCAGCAGGCGGCAGGCTTCTTCCACGGAAAGATCGCCGGTCTGATACTTCGCCAAAAGCCTCTCCTGCCGGTCTTCTTCAAACCCTTTTTGCAGGATTTCCCGCAGATACGCCGATTTATCGAGGCGCATATCTTTGACAAACGAGGTTATCTCCCTCAGAAACTCTTCAGGTATCCTCACGGTTGCCGGTTTCAACATTTCCAATCTCCTTCAGTCTCAATAAAGCTTCAGCAATGATATCCGGTGCATACCGTCCCTCAATGCGCATCTTTTCAATGGCCGTTTTTGCCAAAGGCCCTTCGATGCATCCATGCCGGTACAACTCCGTGGCGATCTTCGGGGATATGATAAAAGGCAGGTTCAGAAATCTGCATGTCTTAATGGCCTTCCCGTCGTCCGTGGCCAGGACAGTGCCTTCGCCCATCTCCTCTGCGAGCCTGATTGCCGCCCATTCCCCCTTGCCAAGCGTTATGGGAGGCTTTCGATCCGGTAATTCTTTGGAAAAAATTTCGATGTTTCCCTGTGAAGTCATGACGGATATACTTTTCGCATCGGGAAACTTCTCGATCGTATCCTGACGCACCACTTCTTCGAATACAGCCGCGGGGACGATCACTCTGCGAAATTCAGTTAGGGCCTTCAGCAAGCCCGACTTGGCTAAAAGAATCAGGGCACAACTATCTGCAACAATAATATTCACTGTTTATTCCGAAGCGTACGCATATTTGTAATTATGTATACATCACAGGTATGATTGTGTCAAGAACGAAAAGCAAATGAGCATCATCATCAGCGGACGGCGACGCTCATGACTTTATCCATTGCCCGGACCACATCTTCCATATCATCCACCGACAGCGTTGGATGCACCATGAACATCAGGCTGGTTTCCCCAAGCTGCTTGGCAACTGGAAGCCTCTCTTTGGGCCTGAGCGCGCCCTGATCGAACGCCTTTTCCAGATAGATTTCGCTGCAACTTCCCGAGCCGCAGGAAATGCCTTCGGCCATGAGTGCCGTCATGATTCTATCCCTGGACCAATCAGATTTCAGGGCTTCCGGTTCGACAAAGACATAGTATTTATAGTAAGCGTGTTCAATCTCTTGCGGCGGAATGGTCAGACGCAGACCGGGGATTCGTGAAAAACCATCCGTGAGAACTGTCGCGTTCCTCCTTCGCTTCCATAAATGTGACGGTTCTATGATTTCCGATAATGCTTGGTGATAGCGAATACTTCAATCACTCCACCCCCTAAATGGATGAAAAGGGCGCGATATCTTTTATCGAGACGGAAGGAATAGATGGCACGGTGTTTTGGTTCGAGGAGTTCTGTATTCAGGGATGCGTGAAAAGGATTGTTTTCTAAAAAGCGCCTTTGCTTTCTGCCATTTCTTCGTAAGGCCATGCGCATCGAGGTATTCATGCAAATACGGACGCAATTCTGCGATCTTCGGCATAAGTTTTACCGATAGACGGATGATTTTTTCAGGCCCGACTCGAGATCGGTTAGAAATTCCTGCTTATACAAACCCGTTTCGGCAAAATCCGAAAGAATAGTCGCCAGTTTATCCTTCTTGAATTTCTTCAGTGAAAAAGAGGAAGTACCAATCCTCGACATCAGCTTTTCCCTGTCATCCGCACTGAGCGAATCGATCACCTCCGCCAGAGTGTCAAGGGGAATGTCTATCTTTCTCGTGATAGTTTCTTTCAATGTGATTTGCGGCATGGCCCAACCCTCCTTGCGATAACAGTACAACAGGTCAATCTAAATGGTCAAGCAAACCTTTGAATTCCTTCATTGTGGCCTGACCCGGATGACTGATTCCTTCGCGTTTCAGGATCTTCCAGACGGTCATGCAGATGATTTTTAGATCCAGCCAACAGGTGCTCAAACTATTCTCCCGTTTACGATTAAACGACCGCTTCTGATAACTCATAATTCAAAATCCAAAATTGCATCAGTGAACCACTCCTTCCCGCCTCACGACCTTCAATACCGTCAGAAGAATAATTTAGATCAAATATCCTTTTCACTCAGTCCTCAGCACTTGTTGTTCTTGCTTTTCTCAGCACTCAGTCCTCAGCACTCAGCACTTGTCTTTCTCTAATCGTCTCTTCCCACCCAGTCTTTAAAGCATACCGGGATTGTCGAGTGTGGCATAAGTCATGGCTGTTGTTCCTTCACCACTTCCCAATGCCCGCCCTTATCTGGTCCAACACGGCTAATCCTGCGTTCCTGTTTCAGCTTCTTGACTATTTTCTCGACCCCGGCACGACTCAGTCCAAGAGAATCCATCATTTCCTGAGTGGTTACAGTCGGTTTCTGCCGAATCATCTTCAATATTTTCTCCCTACTTTTCTCCCTACTTTTCTCCTCACCTTTCCCCGAGCTCTTCACTTCAGTTTCGGCCGGCAGCGGGATATCGGTGATAAAGGGGTCCCCTTCAACAAACTGGGGCTTGGCGCCCTTGGCGTACAGGGGCAGGTACTTGCTTACGTTCAAGACACCCGACCCGAGTTCCTAACCACGGCCCATCTGCATGAAGAACTTGGAAAGCGTCGGGTTTTTGGAATACGGAGTGAAGTGCTCCGGCGCAATGGGACCCTGGCCGTGAGGATGGGGAAATTTGGGGACACGCCCAGGTAATTTGGGGGAGGGGGCTTGACCCAATTTCCCTTGAAATTGGGATCGTGTCCCCAAATTTCCCCCCAGATTTCCTGCCAACGCTCGCATCAGCCTTTCATAGTTTCCCTTGATGCGGGAACCATAAACCGCCCCAAGACGTAGCACAGTTCCCAATGGTTGACCGTCGGCGCCTCTCGCATTCAAGACAATCTGCTCGGCAGCACGTTTGGTCTGAGCATAAAAAGTGTCAGGATGAGTTGGCGACAATTCATTGAGCACGCAACCATCTGAAGGCCCATACACCGCAATCGTACTGAACAGGACAATGCGCTTCACACCCGCCTTAATTGCAGCTTCAACTACCGTCGCTGTTCCGCCAATATTTACACACTCGTATTGTTCACGAAATGCAGGCGGGGGAGTGATAATGTGCAGGAGCGCCGCCATATGAACGACTGCATCCACGCCTCGCATCGCAGATTGGACCGCCACTTGATCCGTGACATCGCCAATCAAAACTTCTACGTTTTGGGAACATTCCTGCTGCAGGAGTATCAAACGAAAAGGCACTGATCCGGAACCCTGATTGATTCACGGAAATTGGGGTCAGCCACTAATTCACCAGGATAATTAGCGGTTGTCGCCCTTTTAGGCTATCCCCTTTTCTCTATGGCGGTTTCTATTTCTCCGATAAATTCCCGGGCGGATTGAATCTGAGCTTCCGCTTCGTTAACGGATACGATATAGAAATCGCCATAGTCGGCTTGTTCGCGGTAGAGTTTCGCGCGCTCCAGCCACTTACTCGCCTCCTTGCGAACCTCGCCGCTCTTGACGAAATGTTGATTGAACAAGGCAATGACCCCGGAATGTTTGGAACTGTCCAAGCGCTTCGTAGCGAGCAGTGCCCGGGCGGCCGTGAAAATGGCATAATATGACCTGCTCACGGAATCCTTATAATGGCGTTT
>JAHJXD010000054.1 GCA_018827685.1 Patescibacteria group bacterium | reverse complement strand
TTTCAGCTCCTTTTTAATATCTAAATAATTCGGAATAGTCATTGCGACTAAATTCCAAAATTTTCTGGAATGATTAAATTCTTGCAGATGACATAATTCGTGAACGATTATATAATCGGCAATAGCTTCTGGTAAAAATAACATTTTATAATTATAATTCAGATTGCCTTTTTTCGAACAGCTTCCCCATCTGGTTTTCTGCCTTTTAATCGTAATCGCGTTAAATTTTAATTTATAAATTTTATTAAAATAATTCACTTTTTCTTCGGCTAATTTCATGGCGGCCTCTTTATTTTTTAAATACTCTCTTTTATTACCCTTAGCAAAAACTAACTTCCCATATTTTTTGAAATACAAAATTTTATCAAGCAGCCAAACGGCCTTCGCGCTTAAATATTTTTCCACGATGTTTTCCTTGATGCCATAAGGCAAAGTAACAACTACGCTAGTATCGCAATAAACCGCAATTCTCATTCTTTTGGCCCGCTTGCTTTTTCTTAGCCTATATTCAATTTCCTGGTTGTGAAGAAAAATTTTTCTTTTCATATTAGAATTTTCTAATAATTATATCTACCATTCTATTTAAATATTTAGAAAAATCATTAACTTTTATTTTATCTTTGTATTCTTTCAGAACTAGCTCTTGGATGGTGCGTTTAATCTCTTTCAAAAAATAATCCCTCTTAGATGACTCCTGCCATTCTTTATCTAAAATTTTTGACAATTTAAAAGACATTTCCCTAATAAAATTTTTTACTATCGGTTCTTTATAATTGGCAATAAATTCTTCTGAAATCGCGTATAATCCATATTCTCCCAAAGTAAAGCCTAATCCACTTGCCTCTTCGTTTTTGCCCTTAATCTCTTCTAATAATTCATAATATTTTTTGATCCTTTCCGCTAAATCAATCTGGCGCTGTTCAAATTCTTTTTTAATCGCGGTTAATCGCTCGCTAAATTTCTTAAACGCCGGATTAGTGTCAAGATTGATAGAAATTTCCCGTTTCAACATTTTTTCTAAATTTAAAGCCTTTTCTTCATCGCTCATTTTCTTTAATCTTTCCAAAACATACAAATCATTGACTTTTAGCTCTCTGAAATTTTTGGTTATTCCTTCGTAATCTATTTTCTCTTGAATTAAATTTTTTAATTTGCCGCCGTAATCGGCTAAAAGATGCGCGTCGCGCAAAGTTTCGTCTTCTCTAAACTCTTTGACGAAAGCCAAATAAAAACTAGTAATCCATTCAAACCGCCTTAAATGCTGTTTCAGAAATGGATCAGGAGATAGAATCTCAAAAAATAGTTTTAATTTATTGTATTTATCCTGAAAAAAATTTTGTTTTTCCGTGTTGTCAATAAATATTTTTAAACAGTGGCGCAAATTGTCAATTGAAGGATCTTCAAAATTAACTCCGGCGAATATTCTTAATATATCGTTTAAAGTTTCAACGAAATGTTCTTTTACTTTATCAATGTTAATCATGGCCGAATCCACGATGCTTTCATCAAAATTCAAAGCCGCTTCTAAATTTCTGGTTATGCCGTAATAATCAATAATTTTACCGCAGCCTTTATTCGGATAAACTCGATTAGTCCGGGCAATGGCTTGGAGTAAATTATGGTCGCGCAATTGCTTATCTAAATACATCATCTGCTCAATCGGCGCGTCAAAACCGGTTAAAAGCATGTCGCAAACTAACAAAAATTTAAGCGGATGTTCCGTACTTTTAAAATTATTTATTATCTTATCGCGCTGTCTTTTATTGGTATTATAAACTTTTAAATCATCGCTGTCGCTATTCGGGTCGCCGGGCGAATAAACCACCTCGGACCAGTTCTTAGGTGCCAATTCGTCCAATAATTGCTTATATTTAGCCGTCGCCTCTCTGTCGTAACAAACAATTTGCGCTTTAAAGCCATTTGGCAAAACATATAACTTATAATGTTCTAAAATATCCTGAATAACAGCGCGCATTCTTTTTTCTAGTTTAACGATGGCTTCCTTTTTACCATACTTCTTGGCCAAAAATTCTTTTTGCGCTTGAGTTAAATCTGCGGTTATTTCATCAAATTGTTGATCAATTTTTTCTTCATCAATAAAAAACTTGGAAAGCCGAGCTTCATAAGTAACAGGCAGGGTCGCTCCGTCTTCAATGGATTGCTGAATTGAGTAATAATCTAAGTACCGCTCGCCTTCTTCGCCGAAATTGCGATGAGTATTTAAGGTTAATCTATCAACCGGCGTGCCGGTAAAACCGAAGAAAAAAGCATTTTTCATTGAACTTCTTAGATTAATTGACGCGAAACCTTCGTTGCCACGATGCCCCTCGTCGCACAAAACGATGATATTCTCGCTGGGGTTATCAATCTGGGCCGGCAGATCGTTAAATTTTTGAATCGTGGAAATAAAGATGCCACGCTCATCTGACATTATTTTTTTCGCCAAATCTCTTTTTGAAATGACCGGAATAATATTTTGGCCGCCGCAATTTAAAAAAGTATCGGTAATTTGATCATCTAAATCATTCCTGTCAACTAAAATAAAAACTTTGGGATTTTTTAATTCTTTGGCAAAGCGCAATTTCCAGGCGGTAAAAAACATGGTTAAACTTTTGCCACTGCCTTGCGTATGCCAGATTAAGCCTTTTTTAATTTTGCCTTGTTTTACTCTCTCTATAATTTTATTGGTCGCTCTCATTTGCTGATAACGGCAGATCTTTTTTAATGTTTGCTCTTTTTCTTTTTCAAAAACAATAAAATTTTTGATAATATCCAAAATATTTTCTTTTTTAAGCAAGGCGGTTAAAGTCATTTCCAGTTCACCATCGGTTTTCCCCGTTAATTCATCATCTTTCCATTCAAAAAAATATTGCTTAGGCGAGTAGGTTGCGCCATAAACGATTTTTAGGCCATCGGTGGCAACGTTAAAGCAGTTAGGCAAGAATAATTTTAAAGCGTTTTTTTCATATCGTTTTATCTGATCAATGGCGTTCTCATAAGACACCGAGCTCCCGGCGGTCGGGCTTTTAGCCTCTATATCAGCAATCGGCAAGCCATTTAAAAATACTAAAATATCCGGCCTGATATTTTCCGAATTGCCTTCAAAATAAAACTGATTGGTAACAACAAATAAATTATTATCAATATTTTCAAAATCAACGACCTTATAATCCCGCTTATGCCTGGTTTTTTGGTCCATCAAATTCACGCCATCTCTCATCAATTTCAAAAACGCTTCATTATTATCAATCTTTTTTATTTCCCTAACCACATTTTGCGCTTCTTCTTCGCCGATATTGTTTATTTTCATCACCGCCTTAAGCAATAAAGGAAATATTAAAAATTCGCTTTCAAACTGCCGCAGTTTGGCAAAGTCCTGCGGTTTTATATATTCATATCCCAGCCCCATTTTGTCATTCCCGCGCAGGCGGGAATCCATTTCCTTATTATCAATAATACTCGGATTCACTCCGCTTAAAAATTCAATTACATAATTTTCTACCGTATATTGTTCGTTGAATTTCATAAAAAAGCTTATCGTTTTGTTAATATCAACAAAACGATATTTTAGCCAATCTTCGGTTTTACAAATTTTTTATCGGTCATTTCAATATCAATAACTCGATCAAACCGAAATTTCCGCACCTCTTTGCGCTTATGGCAATAGCCTTCGCCATAAGGCGCGCTTGATTTATACGGGTCAACCAAACGATCGGACACGCCTGATGTGGTTGAATCGTATTTCAATTTAACCGTCTGCCTTTTCGCCACGGACGATTTCCAAATCTCATAAAACTTTTCGTTATAATCAACCTCAAATTTTATAAAATCGTCATTGCCGTAATCATAATCTTCGTCATCATCTCCCAACTCGTCCCAATATTGTTCGCGCAACTCTTCCAGTTTCTGCTCCCCATATTCGTTCTTCATCCGCCGCACACGGTTTTCCACCAGCTTAATCTCATCATCCGTTAATAAACTACCCGCCTCTTTAACAAAGCCGTCAATCTCATTGGCCTCTTCTTTCGCCCATTCCGTAGCCCCATACATTTCCCTGAACAGCCGCCAAGCCAAATATTCATGCATCTCTTTTGTGTATTTTAATGTTTTTTTCATGGGTTTACTTTCCGCTTTCTTCGGGAATATATTCTAAAATATTTAATAGATCATTACGAGCGTGCCTTTGTTTTTGGTTCGCGATATATTGCCTGACGAACGGAACGCCCTTTTCCGACAAAGTTAGCGCGCCGTAGCCGGCTTGCCAATAAAAAAACTGTTTGCCAAAATTAACATTAACAAAATGCGAAGAACTGCCTTTAATTTTATGGATAAATTCCGAAACGCTGATTTTCGGCGGTATGCTGGCGAGTAGATGGAGGTGGTCATCAACCATATTCAACTCTATCGCCAAACCCTCTTTTTCTTTAATTTTTCCCGGAAGATATTCTTTTAATAATTTCTCAATTTCCAGGGCGATAATCGGCTTCCGGTATTTTGTCCCAAAAATTATGTGATAATAAAATTTATAAAAAGATTGCGACATAGTTTTTCCTGTTAGCCCAGCGGTGAAACCGCGGGGCTAATTTCCCAAACTAATTTCCCAAACCCCATTAATGGGGTTTGCTTTCAGTAACCCTGCCATTTTATGGCTGGGTTGCCGTTTGTCCCAAAAATTATGTGATAATAAAATTTATAAAAAGATTGCGACATAGTTTTTCCTGTTAGCCCAGCGGTGAAACCGCGGGGCTAATTTCCCAAACTAATTTCCCAAACCCCATTAATGGGGTTTGCTTTCCGCAACCCTGCCATTTTATGGCTGGGTTACTGGGATTTCTACCGTATATTGTCCGCTAAATTTCACTTTTTTACCCTCACCCTCCCGCCCAAAAGATCTTGCATAAAACCTTTTTTAAGTACGGCGAGTTTATTTTTAATTTGTTTATCAATATTAATTTTACTATCAATTGCTGATAAAATTTCCGCAATCTTTTTTCTTTCTTCTGGCGAAGGAATTTTTATTTTAAACTCGGAAATAATTTTCCAATCTGTGCGAGGCATTTTTGTACCGAAAGATTTGGATATAGAGTGTTGAATAAATTTATCAGACTGAATTAATTGAAATATAAAATCAGTATCATTATTTAGAATTGGCCTAAAAACTAATATTTCCGTGGTACATACACCATCAAATTCTGCTTTCCAATATTTTTTTAAATATGGCCGTAGTTTCCCAAACAAAATATCACCTTTTTTAAAAATCGTTTTTATACTTTGAGTTTCCTCGGAATTACCAGACCCGAGTAATAGGCCACTACCTTGGCCTATGTGTTCTAAACCAATATATCTTTGATTTTCAACTTCCTTTGGACTGATTTTATCTTTACCCATTTTTACGAGTTGAGAAAATTTTACAATTTTTAAATTTTTTGATCTATCCAAAAGTTCCTGCATCAATCCCTTTTTAAATTTTTCGGTTTTTTTAATCACTTGGTCAGTTTTTTCAATCTCGCTATCAACACATAATAAAATTTCGACAATTTTAATTTGTTCGGTAAGCGGCGGGAGTAAAATTTTTGATTCTTTAACTAATTTAAAATGTCTATTATAACCAGTATTGGGAATATCTAAATTTAATAAAGAATAATATAAAAATTTCGGGTTAATTTCTTTTTTGCTTTGAAAAATTTTTGTTCCATCGGCGCCCGCAACAAAAGGGAAATTAATAAATTTTATAATTCTAGTATGGTCGCCAAATAAAATAGCTGGGCATTTTTTATTTACAAATTTTTCATCATCAGTATATCCGCTGATAAAATCTTGACCTTGATCTAAAATTAAATATTTACCGTCATTTTTGTATTCACTTTTTTTAAGTCCTTTTAGCTTTTTTAAACTACTCAAATCAATACAATCTACAAATTGCACTTTTTTCCACCCCTTTGGAATTGTTTTTTGACTTATTGCCGTCATATTTTACTCTTTAATCTCTAACCTCTCAATCCCTTTTTCTTCAAATTCTTTCTCGTATTTTTCTTCGCATTCCATTCTCTTAATAAACCTCTCCTTGCGATCCATTTTTTCAATCGCCTCTTCTCCGTATTTTTCAAAAAAATCCCGCTCGCCAAATCTATCGGAAGCTTCTTGCCAAAAAGTTTCATTGTCATAATCTTCCTGCAAAATTTCTACATCCGTTTCTTCCTCAAAATATCTGGTCGGAAAATATCTATCGCCGTCTTTCGGCTCGTGATCAACATATCGGTCATAACCGAACTCTTTAGCGAAAGAAAAAATATAGTCCTCCGCTTCTTCATACTCTTTAATCTGCTCATCCTGCAGGCGACTCGCGTTAGCCAGCCAATTTCCCAAATAAGCCAGTTTCATTAAAGATAGAAATTGTTTTTTTGTAAAATTAATTTTCATAAATTTGCTAATATTAGTATTTATAAATAACTATTGATTTTTTCCGAAAAAAGTATATAATGTAAATACAGTCTTCGGACTGTCCTGCCCGTGGACACGGGATCACGATCCGCAAATCTAGCTCACAAAGCTAGATTTTTGCTTTTTTACGGCAATATATTTTTTAATATCCTGGGCGCCTATAACTAGGTCGGCCGATTTAAGAAGATTTTGTTGAACATACCCGCTTTTAATTAAAATGATTTTTTTGCCTTTCGTCTTAATATAATTTAATAGACTTATAAAATCAGCATCGCTTGAAAATAGACACAGTGTGTCGTATTTATCTAAAAGTCTAATCGCATCAACGCAAATCTCAACATCAAAATTACATTTAGGTATATAAACATATCTGCCTTCAAGATCTTGATTTACCGACCGAGTATTTAGAGCGGCTTCCTCATCTTTTAAATGATGCCTGATTTTCTGTATTGGCTTAGTAAATACTTTTGATTTCCCAAAATAATTGCGAACCGCGCTGATAAAACCAAGCGATCCTCTGTTTTGTGGATCTATACCGTAGTAGAAGCGTGATGATGGCGAAAACAGTTCGGTAAATAATTTTAATTTTTCCACATCAATCGTTAATTTTTTATCCACCGGCAATACGTCGCCGATTTCATCTTTGGCGTCAGTCTCATACCAATAATTCATGTTACTAAAATCAATAAAAACCAATGTATTGTCAAAATTTTCGGTAATACCCAATTCTTTCTTTATTACTTCTTTTTTAAACTCTTCTAAATCCATACTTTAATATTTTAACTCTTTAATGTAATTTTTGACTTTTTTATCAATTTTTTCCCTTTCTTCTTCTAAATTATTCAATTCAACCAGGACTTTTTTAATATCAATAATTTCCTCTGCTTCGGCGCTGTCAATATAACGGCGGACATTCAAATTAAACTCGTTTTCTTTTATTTCTTTAACATCAACCACCCGAGCGAATTTTTCAATATTTTTATAATTATCATAAGCCTTAACGATTTTATCAATGTCTTGTACTCTCAGAGTATTTTGATTTTTGCCTTCTAAATAATCTTTTTCTGCTTCAATAAATAATATTTTGCCTTTTTTATTTTCCGGCTTGTTTTTATTAAATATAAATATAGCCGCCGGAATGCCCGCGCCATAAAAAAGCTTAGACGGCAAGGAAATAATCGCGTCAATTATATCATTCTTGATAATTTGCTCTCTAATCCGACCCTCGCTCCCGCCCCTAAATAAAACACCGTGCGGCACCACTACGCCGGCCCGGCCATTGGCGTTCATTGATTTTATAATATGCAGAACGCAGGCGTAATCCGCGTTGCTGGTCGGTGGCATCTCATAGCCCTCAAGCCGGCCGTACTTATTAGTATTAAAGATTTCATGCGGCCAAACTTTCATTGAATAAGGAAAATTTGTCACGGTTATGTCAAATTTTTTTAAAGCGCCGAAATCATCTAAGAATTGCGGGTTGCTCAAAGTATCGCCGCGCCTGATATCGGCCGCGTCAAGGCCATGCAGAAACATGTTTATTTTAGCGATGGCGAAAGTTCCTAAATTAATTTCCTGGCCGTAGAAATAAAGCGTTCTGGCCACGCTTTCGCCCGCCTTATCTTTTAAATAATTATACGCTTCAAGCAAAAAACCGCACGAACCGGCGAAAGGGTCGCAGATATGGTCTTTTTCATGAGGCTTTAAAATATTAATAATTACCCGTTCAACTTCTCTGGGCGTATAAAATTCTCCGCCCTTTTTGCCGGCACTCATGGCAAACTGTTTAATCAAATATTCATAAGCATCGCCGAGCAAATCAGAGCTTATGTAATTACTGCCGAAATTATATTGCGAAAAATGATTGATTAATTTTTGTAAAATATCGTTGGGAAATTTATCTTTATTGGCAAAATCCAAATCGTCAAAAATTTTATCAAGCTTGGGGCTATTGGCGTTAGTAAGTTTGTCAAAAATTTCGTTTAACCTTTTGCCGATATTTTCGGCTTGTTCTTGAATTACCGGCCAGCGGCAATCCTTTGGCACTTGAAAGCGATGATTATAATCCGCGATTGCTAAAGTCTCGTCAATATATTCCTCCATGACTTTTTTATATTCCTCGTCCCAAACATCGCTGATTCTTTTATAAAACAACAGTCCGAAAATATATTTTTTATAATCCGCGCTGTCAATTTGGCTCCGTAATATATCCGCGCTTTTCCATAAAAATTTTTCCAGTTGCGGCAAGGTCAATTTGCTGCCCATTTTATGCGTTATGGCCTCTATGTCCTCTGGCCGATATTTACGATCTTGACGCTTGCCCACTCGTAAAGGAACTAATATTCCTTCTTTTTCCCAATTTCTAAGAGTATCTTGGTGAACTCCAAATATATCAGAAACTTGGCTAATTGATAGTAATTTTAGCTCTTTTTTATCATCTTTCATAATTTTCTTTGACATATGTTTTCCTAAGTTATATAATCAGTATATTATTACCTCTGGTTTTGTCAAGCTCATTCAGAAAAAAGAAAAGTTTGCTTTTGGCTTAAAATAAAGTTAGAGCCGATATTTTTTACAAACTCTTTGGCAGTTTTTTAAAGTCGGGCTTTGCCCGTGAATGAATTTATGCTTTTAAAAGCGTGGGCGGGCGCCTCGCCGTATTTTTTCGTATTTGCTTAACGCGAATGCGCCGCTAAATTTGGTTAATATTAGAATTGTCTAAAATCCTGATTTAATGATAAAATAATAAGACTTATACGTTTGTGTAAAATTATTAATAAGAATAGTAATCATAATGTTCAGTGTTGATTTTATTCCATTAATACGGAGAAAAAATTACAGATTTTCTAAATTTGTCATATTTTTTATCATCGTAAATTTCGTTTATTATTTTATATATTATTTTTTTCTGCAACAGACACTTTCGCTTTTAAGCGCCAGTCTTTATTTTCTAATGCTCTTTTTTTATATTGCTGTTTCAAATTTTACTAAAAATTTTTATTTTAGGATTTTTCGACTTATCTTGGTGACACTTTTTATTGTTTTCAACCTTGTTAACTTTATTCATTTCAAAAACTTGGGGTCTTTCCTTGTCTTGGGCAAAGGCTTCGTATCAGGAATGAACATTTCGCAAATATATTTACTGTCAGAATTTTTATATCAAATCCCGTCTGCCCTAGCCATTTCGTCGTTAGTTCTCTTTATAGTTTTTTTATGGTTTGATATTAAAACAATTAAAATTCGGTTGAACCCCAAAAAAAGTTTAGCATTATTATTTCTATCAATTTTTTGCGTTTTTTTTCTGGCTTTTTATAATGTAGAAAATCCTTCTTTAGACTGGTCGTCTGTCACTGCCTTTCACTCTGAATTCGGGCCAGCCGGCTATTTATACCCCGAACTTTTAAAGAAAGTGGTCGCTAAAGAAACCGTTTTGACTAGCACCTATTCTTTTAACGGCAATAAATCCAGTTATCTCTTGTCTACTAGAAATGCGCTGGAGAACCTTTCTCTTCCAAGAGCAAAAACCTTATCTCCAATCTCGCCGTTGCCGAAATTTAAAAAATTGCCGCGAATTATATTTTATCAGTTGGAATCAACCAGCATGTGGGCGATAAACCAGAACCCCACGCCAATGCCTTTTTTGAAAAAAGTAATGCAAAGAAATATTACCGTTGATCATTTTTACGGCAATGACTGCCATACTATCGGCTCCGAGTTCACATCCTTATGCAGCCTCCTGCCTGATTCGCGCGAAATCATCAGCTCCAGGATTGATCCGCCAAAATACAGGTGCTTGCCCGAAATTCTAGATGAAAAATTTGGCTACCAGGCTGAAATTTATCATTCAAACGTTCCAAGCTTTTGGAATCGCGACAAACTGATACCACTTTGGGGCATTGAAAAAATGTATTTTTCCCCCTATTTTAGGCCGAAAGCCAGCGACGAGACAGTAGCTAAAGAAATGGTGAATAATATTTTAGAAGAAAAGAGCGCTCCCGCCTTTGACTATTTTATCAGCTATACGGCGCACGCCCCCCATACTGAAGATAATATGTACATGCAATTGGTTGAAAATAAATTAAAAATTATACCCTATGCTTACGAATTAAATTCAATCGCCAAGGCCGTCGATCTTCCGGAAGATGAGTTGAGAAATTATCTGGGATTTTTAACTGCCGAGGACGAGGCGCTCAGAAAAATGTTTGTGGATCTGGGAAACGCCGGCGAGCTTGATAATACGATCATAGTTATATACGGAGACCACCGGTATTACGGATTTAAGAACAATGATATGAGTTTTATCTCTGAATTTAACGAATTGCCTTTTGTCATGCAGGTGCCTGGCATGGGATCTTTGAAAATTCCCATTGTCGCTAGCCATATCGATATAGCACCGACCATACTTAATTTAATAAGCGAAATTAACATAGACACCGAAACTCACTATCTTGGTCAAAGTATTTTTTCCAATAATCATTTCAACCAGGCGCTTGGCAAGTGCGGCGATGAAATTTATTATTTTAACCCTGACGTTTCTTTGGCCGGCGATTATGGTTTAAATGTTTACAGTATGGTAAAAAAGCCGATTGGCCTGAACTCCAAAACGGAAAAAGAATATAATACTCGCTTAGCTGAAGCGGTTTTTTATAGCGATGAACTTGTAAGTTATCCGGCTGACTTTATTTTTTCGGACGGCTCGCTCGTAAAGGGGAGCTCAAATAACGTTTACGTAATTGACCGGGGTAAAAAGCGGCTCATACCTAGCGAAGACATTTTTTATGCTATGGATTTTTCCTGGAATGATATTCATAAAATATCGGACAAATGGCTTTCGGAGTACGAAACCTCAAGCGACCTTACGTCTAAAGATACTTATTTAGTCAAAAAACCAAAAGATGAAAATACGATAGCAGTGGAAACGAAAAGCGTACTCCGCCCAAGCTCGGAGATGAAAAATAATTTGATGATTGCGCATGCTTTAGGCGGCATTAAAGAGGTTTCGGGCTCAAATAGCCAAGAGGCGTTTATAGAAAATTATAAAAAGGGTATTAGATTTTTTGAAGTAGATTTGTCAATGACGATAGATGGCGCCGTGGTCGCTTTTCATGATGGCGACGAGAGTAATATCGGACTCGACAAAAACATATCACAAACAACACTTGAAGAATTTAAGCAACATAAATTTTTGGGGAAGTACACGCTTTTGGATCTTCATGGCCTTCTGGATTTGATGCGAGAATATCCTGATTCATATATAATAACCGATACTAAGGGAGATTTACATTCTTTATTATCGCAAGTCGTTTCTTTGGCTAAAAATTATTACCCCCAAGCTTTAAATCGGTTAATACCTCAAATATATGAGGAAAGAGATCTGCAAACAGTTAATAACCTTTTTGATTTTAAAGATTTAATCTATACGCTTTACCGTACTAATGCTAATGACGACGATGTGCTTCGTTTTGTTAAAAACAATGGATCAAAAATAACTGGTGTCACCATGTGGTGGGATAAAAGATTTAATGAAAATTTCAAAAATCAGCTACAAGCGCTGGATGTAGGAGTTTTTGTACATACGGTAAACAATAACGATGATATAAAAAAATTTATCAAAGAAGGCGTGGGAGTTTATACTGATTTTTACACTAAATAAGGCATTATGGGACTGTCCCGTTTGATTTTGGTACCGCTAAGGAGAATCGAACTCCTGTTACCAGGATGAGAACCTGGCGTCCTAACCACTAGACGATAGCGGCTTAAAAAGTTTAATTTAGCACACTTCCAATAAAATCTCTATGTCCTAATAAAAATTCATCGCTCTTTAGAGGGTTTTTTCCTTCAAGTTGCAAGCTTTTTATAATTAAAGCGTTTTGTCCGCATTGCACGGCTAAGCCGGAATTATATTTAAAAGTTTTGCCCGGCTTATAAGAATTTATTTCTATTAGTTGCTTTTGCGCGGAAATTATTTTAACCTGCCTGCCATTCCACCAAGTCCAGGGCATTGGCCATGGGTTCATGGCTCTGATAAATTTTTCTAAATATGCCGCTGGTTTTGACCAATTAATTAAACCATCATTTTTAGTTAACGTTTTAACATAGCTGGCCTGGCTGGAATTTTGCGGTTCAGGAGTAATTTTTCCGGATAAATATTTCTTTATAGTATTGATAAAAAAATCCACGCTTACTTCTGACAATCTATCATATAATGTTCCAGCCGTATCTTCCTTGTCTATGTCAATTGCGATTTGCCCTAAGATTGGTCCAGTATCTAATCCTTTATCCATTTTTATTATAGTTAAACCAGTCTGTTTATCCCCGTTTATAATTGCGGCCTGGATTATGGCTGCGCCTCGATATTTAGGCAATAGCGAAGCATGCAAATTAAGACAGCCGTATTTTGGCAGATTTAGAATCTGTTCTGGTATAAGCTGAGCGTAAGCCGCTACGATAATCAAATCCGGTTTAAGTAAAAAAATTTTTTCTCTAATATCTATAATATGTTCTGGTTGTAAAACCGTAATATTTGTTTTCTCAGCCGCGATTTTTATGCACGAAGACGTGATAATTTGTTTTCTGCCTATGGGTTTGTCTGGTTGAGTAATCGCCAAAACTATTTCAAAATCTTGATTTTTTAGAATGGCATTAAAAGCAGGCAAACCCAAATTCGCAGTACCAATAAAAATGATTTTTATTTTTTTATTCATATTTATTCAGACTCTGCCTTATCTATAAATAAAATTCCATCTAAATGGTCAATTTCGTGCTGTAATATGCGCGACATCATTCCTGTCGCAGTTAGTTTGATTTTTTTACCGCTATGACTGTAGTAAGTTAAGCTAATTTTTTTATGCCGTTTGACTTGGCCGAAAACTCCGGGGATAGATAAACAGCCTTCTTGCCCCAGTTCGCGCGCAAAAGATTTTTTTGTAAAGCTTGGATTGATTAGGTAAAAAATTCCATGCTCAGAATTAATTACAACCAATCTGATATTTTTTCCTATTTGCGGCGCTGCTAAGCCCCTGCCATTGGCTTTAACCATGGTTTTTGCCATAGAAGAAATCAGGCCGCGCAATTCACGGCTGGTTATTTTTTCCAGACTTATTTCAACTGATTTTTTCCTTAAAATTGGATTGGGTTGGGTTATTATTTTTAATATTGGCATAGAATTAGTATTTAGTTAAGTATATGATATAATATTTATATGCAGATAGATAAGGGTTTAGAAAAATTATGCGATTTGTTTAATCAAGGGTTAAAAAAACCGCGCTTGCGACCTAACATGCCGACTTATGCTTGGCAAGATTTAGCTTTGCGCGTAATTAAGGAATTAAATATTCCTAATTTTAAAAAAAGTGCGGTTTTTAAAGTATGTAAACTTAAGTCAAGAATTTATGTTGAAAAATGTTTAAATGACACTAAAGAATTATGTCAAACTGGAGAAAAGTGGAAATACTTTTTTAAGCTAATAGCCGGATGGACAAAAAATTTATAATTTAAAATTCATTGTTAAATAACCGACGCCAAAAGGCGACTCATAAGATAAAAGTTGTGGTTCGTATTTCATGCTTTCTAAAACGCCAAGTAAAATCATAATTGATTTTAAGCCGCATTCGCCGGCATCGGCGATTAATTCCGGTTTGAATTTAATTATTTCGCCGGTTTCTTTTTTAAGCAAGTTATCAATCAGTTTTTTATCAAATTTTTTTCCCTTAGGACTGTAACCGGCCGGGGCATTTTTGCTTAATTTATGCGATAGGTCGCCAGAAGCGATGATGGCAATGCGAGCGCTTGAGTTTAGTAATTTACTTTTTATCATTTGTCCGAAATCATAATGAGCAGCTAAAGTTAATCCTGAATAATAAAGCGGAATTATTTTTATTTTTGGCAAATGTTTGGTTAAAATATAGATGGGGACTGAAGAACCATGATCAAGCTCTGTTTCGCTGATAAGCTGGAGCGGAATTTTAGTTTCTAATTTTTCTTTGATTTGATGCGCTAGTTCAATATCGCCGCTTAAACTAAATTTAGTCGTTAAATCGCCGAATTTTTCAAAATTACCTTTGAATTCAGGGCTTAAGTTAATAGTAAAAGCTTGTTCTTGCGAATGACCGTGCGGGGAAATAATAATAATAGTTTCGGCCTGCGAGGCGTATAAATCTTGCTCTAATTTCAAATAAGAATCAGAAGTGGCTTTAAGTTGATTAATATTTTCTTTGCCAATTGTTGGTATAAGGATGGGCGGGTGAGGAACGATGGCGGAAAATACAATAGGCATATATGTATTAATTATTGTCCATTACCAGTTAATACTTGGGTAATCGGCGTGCCAGCATCATATAAATATAGGACGCTAGAAGGCACAATGATAATATTTTCTATTTTATAGCCTAAATCGTTAAAAATTTTATCTGAGGTTATGAGGATTTTTTTATTACCGGAAATTACATAAACATAAGGAGAGTCTTTGGTTTTAAGCAATTCTCCGTCGCCGAATAAATAAGGTTTCGCGGTTGTATATTGGTCAAGTTCGGCTGACGTTACTTTTATAATTTTTTTATTTTTAAATTTGACGGTTAAGAAAATTTTATCAATTAATGGCGCTTTAATTCCGTCCACTACATAATAAATGCCGCCGGTTTTATTGTTCTGCAGTAAGGCTCCTGTCGGGTAAGTTGAAGTGGCCGTAATACAAGCGCCATCAGCATAATAATTTATATCTTCCCATCTGGCGTTAACGACTTCGGTGGGGTTAAAACCCATTTTACGGAAAGCCTCCATGGAAGTAAAACCGCGTTTTTTATCGTCAACCAATAAGAAAATAGTGCCGCGAGGAGACTTGATTAAAGAATATTGAGCGAATTTAATCGGAACGCCGGTTTCATATTTATTCAAATCGGATTTATTTATTTTTATAATTTTTTTAACATCAAAACGCGAGACTAAGGCTGCCATAGATAAGAATGGCCGTTTTACGCCATTTTGCAGCAGCCAAACTCCAACTTCGCCGTCAGCTTGGAGTAATGAGCCGTCCGGATAGATTTTAGTAAACCAACGTTGCCAAATTTTATAAAAATTAAAATTTCCGTTGTAAACATGTGGCGTATAATTGTAGAGTCCGGCCGTGGCTTGGTTAACAGGCGTGACAACTATTGGGTCTCGGTTAGTGTTTGAAATGTTGTAAGTGCCGCCAGCTTTATAAGTATAATATTGAGGGTTGTCCATGTAATCCCTAAATTGCAAAGCCGCGGAATTAACTTGTTTACCAAAACCCCGCCAACGTACATTGCAGTTGCCAGAATCAGGACAGCCATAACCTGCCGCCCAATCAAGATTACGCTCTGACGGCGATGATCCCTCAATCAGACTTTGTTCTTTTTGTAAAAGCACCAGAAGAAATTTAGGGCTAATGGTTATTTTTTTGCATTTTAAAATTTTTTCTTCTTCGGTTGGGTTGTCGCTCATGATAGCGCCGTCGCAGTCATAATTTTTCGCGGCCGCGTTATAAATTATTTCCGAAGCTTTTCTGACTGTACCGAAAGAATCTGGGCAAGAATAGTTAGCCAAATAACTGCCTTTGTTTACTAAAAATTTTTGGATATCAGCCAGGCCCATGGAATTATAATCCATAATTTCCAAATTGCTGATAATATTATTAGGGTCAAAGTCTTGGGCTCGAGCTGAAGTTTTTGTGTACAAAAAACCGAATAGTATAATAGCAATAAATAAATAATATGTTTTTTTCATGAGTAAAAATTAAAAATTATTTTACCGTCAGCAAAATTTTATCTTTTATGCCTAAATTTATTTCTACTTTATCACCCTGTTTGATTTTGCCCTCAATTATTTCCATGGCCAGTTCGTCTAAAATCATATTTTGAATAATGCGTTTTAACGGTCTGGCGCCATAAGTTATATCATATCCTTTTTCTGTCAGCATTTTTTTAACTTTAAGACCGATTTTAAGATTAATTTCTTTATTTTTTAGCCGCTTCTCAACTTTAGCCAGTTCCAAATCAACAATTTTAGATAAAACTTCTTTATTTAAACTTTTAAATATTACGATTTCATCAATGCGGTTTAAAAACTCCAATTTAAAATGTTCTTTCAAGATGTTGTCAATTTTTTCTTTCATTTCGTCGCTGCGTAAAGCAATGGCCTTTTTGATGTCTGTAGTGTCGGTAAAACCAATTGAATATTCCTTAATAACTTCATTGCCTAAATTTGAAGTCATGATAATTATGGCATTTTTAAAATTAATTATCCGTCCCTTAGAGTCGGTTAATCGGCCGTCGTCTAAAATTTGCAAGAGAATATTAAAGACTTCGGGGTGAGCTTTTTCAATTTCATCAAACAAGACAACGCTATATGGCCGGCGTCTGATTTTATCCGTTAATTGTCCTCCTTCGTCATGGCCGACATAGCCAGGCGGCGAGCCGATTATTTTAGCCACCGAATGTTTTTCCATAAATTCGCTCATATCTAATCTAACCAAAGCATTTTCATCGTTGAACATGAATTCGGCTAAAGTTTTAGCCAATTCTGTTTTACCAACTCCGGTTGGACCCACGAACATAAAAGAGCCGATGGGTTTTTTTTCCTCATTAATGCCGGCTCGAGAACGTCTAATAGCATTGGCCACGGACTTAATGGCTTGATCTTGGCCTATTACTCTTTTATTTAAAACTTCTTCGGCTTTGGCTAATTTTTTTATTTCCGATTCCAGCATTTTTGCCACAGGAATGCCGGTCCAGCGCGCCACCACTTTAGCGATATCTTCTTCATCAACCTCTTGTTTTAAAATTCTTTGGCCGGAACTTTGGATTTTTACCAATTCAGCTTCTTGTTTTTTTACTTCTTCCTTAAGCGCGGGAATTTTTGAATATAATATTTCCGCTACTTTTGTTAAATCGTCGCCGCGCCGCTCAATAATTTCAGCTTCAATTTTAAATTCGTCAATTTGTTTTTTAGACTGCCCGATTTTAGCGATAATATTTTTTTCATTAAGCCAATGCAATTCCAGTTGATTTGCCTTTTCTTTAAGCCTGGCTAAGTTTTTGTTTATATTTTTTAATTTAGCGGTTTGTTTGTTTTCTTTGGCCAAGCCGGCTTTTTCAATTTCCAACCGTTTTATTTCTCGTTTTAAAACGTCCAATTCGTCTGGCGAAGAATCTATTTCCATGCGTAAAGCCGAAGTGGCCTCATCAACTAAATCCACGGCTTTATCAGGCAGAAACCTATCAGTAATATATCTGGAAGATAATTTAGCCGCGGCAATTAAAGCATCGTCGGTAATATGTACGCCATGATGTATTTCATATTTTTCTTTAATGCCTCTTAAAATAGCAATCGTATCTTCAGTCGAAGGTTCATTTACATAAATCGGCTGAAAGCGTCTTTCTAAAGCCGCGTCCTTTTCAATATATTTTTGGTATTCACGGGTGGTAGTAGCGCCTATGGCTTTTAATTCGCCGCGCGCTAAGGCCGGTTTAAGCATGTTAGAGGCATCCATTGAGCCTTCTGAAGCGCCTACGCCAACCAAGGTATGTAATTCATCAATAAATAAAATAATATTGCCGCCTTGAGCTTTAATTTCTTTTAACACGGCTTTAAGGCGGTCTTCAAATTCGCCTCTAAATTTTGAGCCGGCTACTAAAGCGCCTAAATCAAGCGAGATCAATTCTTTACCTTTTAAAGTTTCCGGTACATCTCCGGAAACAATGCGTTGAGCCAGACCTTCGATAATAGCGGTTTTACCTGTGCCGGCTTCGCCGATTAAGACCGGATTATTTTTAGTGCGCCTGGACAAGACTTGCATAATGCGTCTGATTTCTTCATCGCGGCCAATGACCGGATCAAGTTTTTCGTGTCTAGCCATCTGGGTTAAGCTAATGGCGTATTTTTCTAAAACTCTAAATTTTGATTCTGGCTCCGGATCGGTAATAATTTGCGCGCCTCTGAGCTTTGTTAGTATTTTTAAAATTTCTGCATATTCAGCTCCGGAATTAATTAATATTTCTTGAGCTTTTGATTTTATGCTGATTAAAGATAAAAATAAATGTTCGGTAGAAATATATTCATCGCCGATTTTGTCCGCTTCCTTTTTAGCGCGTTCTAAAATCATGGCAACTTCGGCCGTGCCTTGGATCGTGCCTACGTTTGAGGAAACTAAAATTTTTGGCAGTTTTTCTATAATTTCTTTGGTTTGTTTTTCTATTTGGCGAAAATTAATTCCTAATTTTTCCAGGATTGGCTTAACCAGGCTTTCGCTTTGAGTTAATAGGGAAATCAGCAGATGCAAAGCTTCAATTTGTTGCTGGCCATTATCCTGGGCGATAATTTGCGCGTTAATAATGGCTTCTTGAGATTTATGGGTAAATTTATCAAACATAAGAATAGTTCAAAGTTTATAAAGTCTGAGGGTAAAGTGGAAAGTTATTTAGCGCTCTAAGGGCTTGAGCGCTAATATTAATATAATATAACCGATAGTGTTTGTCAACGCATCACATCCTAAAATGACACCAAGCGGCTACCCGTTGCTAAAATCAAATTTTTTAAGTATAATTTGTTTATGAGACTAATAAATATTCTTGGCGTTAAAATTAATATTTTTACCAAAAAACAAGCTTTAATAGAAATTGAAAAATTGATAGCTGGCAAAGGACAACATTATCTTATTACGGCTAATCCGGAATTTATTTTAACAGCCATAGAACATGATGAGGAATTTTTCTATATATTAAATAAAGCTGACTTATCTTTGCCAGATGGAATTGGTTTAAAAATCGCGGCTTGGTTTATGGGCAAAAATTTGTCAAGAATTGCCGGAGCCGATTTAGTTAAAAATATTTTAGAATTAGCTGAAAAGCAGGGGCGAAAAGTAACTATTTTTAATTGGCAAAACGGATTGTCAAGCGAGCAAGATATAAAACAGATTTTGGCTAATCAATATTCAAGGTTGCAAGCGATTGTTATTAATATTGATAGACAAACGATTATGCCTGATGATAAGCTGGAATTGGCAAGAAAATTTCAGCCAGAAATAATTTTTTGCACATTAGGCGCTCCATGGCAGGAAAAATTTATTTATCACAATTTGTCCAAATTATTATCTGTGAAATTGGCGATTGGGGTGGGAGGCAGTTTTGATTTTTTAACAGGCAAAATTAAACGAGCGCCAAAATTATTTAGAGTAATTGGATTAGAATGGCTATGGCGTTTATTGGCATTATCATTAAAATATGCATTTCAGAAGAATAGGGCAGAATATTTTTTGCAACACAGATTAAGAAGAATATATAACGCAGTTATAGTTTTTCCAATAAAATTTTTTCTCTGGCGCTTTATTCTGCCGTTTCTTTATCGTCCAAATGTTGTTTGTTTGCTTTATAAAAAAGAAAACCCACCTACCATCAAAAATACAATCCCCCTACCCCCCTTATCAAGGGGGCAGCTCAACCCCCCTGCCTCTCCTTATCAAGGGGGCGGCTCAATCCCCCCTACCTCTCTTATTAGGGGGAAATATAAAATTTTAATTGTTGAAAGAAAAAATAATAAAAATCATTGGCAATTGCCTCAAGGCGGAACTGATCATGAACCATTGCTTAAAGCCGGCGCGCGCGAGCTAAGAGAAGAAATTGGTATTGATAAATTTAAGCCAGTAGCAGTTTTTAGCAACTTGCACCAATTTATTTTTAATGAACAGATGGGAAAATACGGGGTATTGGCTAAATATCAATCAGGCTATAAAGGGCAAAAACAAGGATTGTTTATCGCTGAATTTTTAGGGCAAGACCAAGATATAAAAATTAATTTTTGGGAGCATAGCGCCTGGCGCTGGGTAGATAGCGATGATTTAGTTGATCAAGTTCATCCGATAAGAAAGTTATCTGCTAAGATATTTTTGGAGAAATTTAAACAAGTAATTGAATAATATTTTTTAGCTGATGATGTAAAAAGATATAAACAAGCAGGAGCAAATTTTTATGGAGTAATAAAGCCAAGTTAAAAAAATATGGAAAAAATAAAAAAGTATAATACCTGCTTGCGACGTTTCAATAGATTTTATTGATTTTTGACTTTTGATTTTTAAATTTTATTTATGCCTAACATTAGAATTCGTTTCGCGCCATCGCCAACAGGATTTCTTCATATTGGCAGTTTGAGAATTGCTTTGTTTGATTATTTAACCGCTAAAAGTTTAGATGGTAAATTAATTCTGCGCGTTGAAGACACTGATGAAAAGCGCGAAGTTCAAGGTGCAACAGAAAGTTTAATTAAAATTTTAGACTGGGCAGGTTTAAAATTTGACGAAGGACCTCATGTTGGCGGTAATTTTGGTCCATATATTCAAAGCCAACGATTGAATATTTATAAAAAATACGTTGATGAATTATTAGCCGACAATCAGGCTTATTATTGTTTTTGCAGTGTTGAACGACTGCAAAAAATGCGTGAAGAACAACAAGCGCAAAAACAACCGCCTAAATATGATAAATTTTGTCGTAATTTAAGTAAAGAAGAAATAGAAAAAAAAATAAAACAAGGCGAATCTTATGTTATTAGACAAAAAATTCCGCTTGATGGTGAAATAATAGTTTATGACGAATTGCGCGGTGAAATAAAATTTCAAAACGCAAATCTGGAAGATCATATTTTATTAAAAGCTGACGGCAGACCGACTTATCAATTGGCAAATGCAGTTGATGATCATTTAATGGAAATCAGCCATGTTTTACGAGGCGATGAATGGCTGTCTTCTTTTCCTAAAAATATTTTGCTTTACCAAGCGTTTGGTTGGCAACTGCCAAAATTTATACACCTGCCCCTAACTTTAAACAAGGATGGCGGTAAATTAAGCAAACGGCAAGGCGATGTTGCAATTGAAGATTATAAAACTAAAGGTTATTTGCCAGAAGCTTTATTAAATTTTTGTGTTTTGCAAGGCTGGCATCCATCTGCTTCAATAAAAGCGTCAGTGGACAAAAAAGATGAAATTTTAAGCCTTGAGGAAATGGTAAAATATTTTGATTATCATAGCATGGGCATTAGTCCGTCTGTTTTTGATATTGAAAAATTGGATTATTTTAATGGATACTATATTAGACAAAAACCGTTGGAGGAATTGACTAAATTGTGTTTGCCATTTTTGGTCAAAGATGAAATTATAGAAATAATACAACCATATATAAAATTTAAAAATAAATTTACAAAAATGCTTTTAAACATAGCTGGTATTTTCGCTTCTAAAAGATGCCAGGGATGTTTAAAATGCCTTAAGTTTTGCCTGACAAAGGAATCTTTCGAGGATCTAAAAAATAGATACGCCGATATTATTATTTCCTGCGGTTCATCCACTACGGCTGCGAATAT
>JAHJXD010000053.1 GCA_018827685.1 Patescibacteria group bacterium | reverse complement strand
ATTATATAATTTATTTTTTAGGCAAAAATTTAAAGCCGGTATTTTTAAAATATTAACATGGGTTTTTTATTCAGAAGACAATTTAAAAGAAGACACCCTTTTACCATAAAACAAGGCGATATTAGGCTTGGTAAATTAAACAGAGGTTGGGTTGACGATTGGCTGGAAGAGATTTCAGGCACTAAAGAAACTGTGGGTAAAAATTTTGATATAAATAAAGTTTTTAAAATAAGTTTAGTCATGTTTTTGTTTATGGGAATTATTATCGGCCGCGCTGCATGGCTGCAAGTAATTAAAAGAAGCTATTATTATGAATTGGCCGAAGGCAATCGCATTAGAGTTGAGCGGATGGAAGCTAAAAGAGGTGTTATTTATGACAGAAAAGGCCGTGCTTTGGTCAGAAATTCAGCTAATTTTTTATTGTATTTTGTGCCGGCCGATTTACCTAAAGATATTTTGGCGCGGCAGGCTGTTATTCAAAGGGTTAGTGAAAATTTAAAAAATTTAAAATCCGAAGATATTTTAAGTTTGCTATCTGGGATTAAGCCAGGTTCGTTTGAATCATACCAGCCGCTTTTTATCGCCGATAATATTGATTATGATAAGGCCATGACGGTTTATTTAGAATCGGATAATATGCCAGGAGTGATTATAACCAATAAAACCAGACGGGAATATAATTGGTACGGCCTGTCTTTATCGCATATTTTAGGCTATACGGGAAAAATTAATGATAAAGAATTGGCTAAATTCGGCTCGGAATATTTGCCAATTGATTATATTGGCAAAATAGGCATGGAAAATTTTTGGGAAAATGAAATGAAAGGCGTCAATGGCAAAAAACAGATTGAAGTCGATGCTTTAGGCAAAGAAAAAAAGATTCTTAATCAAGAAGCCGGACAAGACGGGCATAATTTGGTTTTATCAATTGACGTGGATTTGCAAAAAAAATTAGAAGAATCGGTCATAGCTGCTTTGCAAAAAAATCATCTTAATAAAGCTTGCGCCATAGCGCTTGACCCTAATAATGGAGAAATTTTAGCCATGGTGAGTCTTCCTTCGTATAATAATAATGATTTCGCGCGCGGACTAACGCAAGAAGAATATCAAAACATTTCTAATCATCCTGATCATCCATTATTTAACCGTTGTATAAGCGGTGAATATCCGTCAGGCTCAGTTATAAAACCGATCATTGCGGTCGCGGCTCTTGAAGAAAATATTATTAATGAGAATACCAGTTTTTTAAGTACAGGCGGCATAAGAATCGGTCAGTGGTTTTTTCCTGACTGGCAAGCTGGCGGACATGGCATAACTAATGTGAGGCGAGCGCTGGCTGAGTCTATTAATACTTTTTTTTATTACATTGGCGGAGGTTATCAAGATTTTAAAGGTTTGGGGTTGGAGCGTATGGTAAAATATGAAAAATTATTTGGTCTTGATACGCAATCTGGGATTGATATGCCTGGTGAAGCTAATGGTTTTTTGCCAACTAAGGAATGGAAAGAAAAAACCAAAAATCAACCATGGTATATTGGAGATACTTACCATTTAGCCATAGGCCAGGGAGATATTTTAGTAACACCGCTGCAGGTTGCCGATTATACCGCGATTTTTGCCAACCATGGTTCTTTATATCGGCCGCATTTAATTAAGCAGGTGTTAAACAGTCGAGACGAATTAATTAGCGAAGTTGATTATCGGCCGATTAAATCTAACGTTGTGAGTTCTAAAAATATAAATATTGTAAGAGAAGGCATGAGACAGACGATTACGGCAGGTAGCGCGCGCAGTTTGCAGTCGGTGCCGGTAGAAGTGGCTGGAAAAACCGGCACGGCCCAATGGTCAACAACAAAAAGTCCTCATGCATGGTTTACCGGTTTTGCGCCTTATGACAAGCCGCAAATAGTTATAACTGTTTTAATTGAGCAGGGCGGCGAAGGTTCTTATATAGCAGTGCCTATTGCCAATGAAGTTTTGACTTGGTATTTTAGCCAGAAGAAATAAAAAATATTAACCCTGCGGTTTTATGGTTTAGGCGGTAAATTCAAGGATTTACTGTACCACATTGAATAAATTTGGCAGTTATCTCATTTGGCGTTAGATAATTTAAAGACTTTCTGGGACGATTATTTACTATTGTTTGCTAACATTTATACCCATAATTATACAATCTGCCAAATCCTTGACAATTGTGGAATTTAAATCCTATTTGCATACATTTTGAACACCTTTGGAGTCCAGAATGTATGTGAACTTATTCAATGTGTTTGGAGGTCGAACCTCTAAACACATTGGCAAAAAAAAGACAAGGGTGGAAAACCATTCCTTTCCCTTGTCCTATCTACTTGTTTGCTTACCTCCTTAATTTAATATTCAACATTTGCTGCTTCAAAAGCAGCGTTGATATTTTCTGACATGACATTCGCACATACTGCGTAACGGATGTAAGGATGGAAATGAACGCCTACTACGCCGGTTCGTTCAATCATCATGAAATTGAACTGCTCGGCACTTTCAATGTTTTGCCCAAACGCCTTTTTCGGGACTTTCCACAAAGTGAAAAACCCTGCCTTAGGCTCCACTGCCAAACGCATTCCATGCTTTGACAGCAAATTAATTAAAAATTGGAGCCTACGTTCATATGTCATTCGGCATTTTTCAATACCTTCTTGGTCATACTTTATAGCATAGAGCACTCCTGCTGCCATTGGGGCGACAAAGCCACTGTCAGTATTTCCCTTTATGGTTTTTAGGTCTTGAATAAAATCAAGAGACCCAACCATCGCGCCAACTCTCCAACCGGTCCCGTTGCCTATGAGCTTTGAAGCGGAGTATGCCTCTACCCACGAAAGTTCTGGAAACCCAATAGCGACTTTGGCCAATGCGCAACTTTCATTCGTATGTGATAGGGCCACATATGCAGCATCATTGAAAATACGAATGTTGTTGGCAACGCAGTATTCGCATAACTCCTTCAGCCACTCTTCGGTAGCAATTTGCCCAGTGGGATTATGAGGATAGTTCATCATAATAAGATTAACCCCATCCTCAATATCCTTTATTGAAAACAAAAATTTGTTTTCTGGAGTAAGAGGCAACTCTTGAATCTCCAGCCCAAGATAGCCGCACCAATCTCGCGGCGTAGGGTATCCCGGCTTAGTAGTTGTCGCTACTTTTATCTTATTCCCAGCGCAACCACATGCAAGCGGCACTAACCCGAGCATTGGTTTTATTCCAGGAACCGATAGATAATCAACTTGATGATTATCTAATAATCCGTTGTTGTGTACATGAAAGTGCACAAATTTTTCAGCAAATCCAGGCGCCCCAGGGCTTCCATTGTCCTGATATTCATGCATTGACTCTGCAATACTGAGTACAGCTTTAGCTGCTCCCAGTCTGGCGCTTGTCAAAGCCGGACCTCCTGGCTGTCCAATAGACAACCGATAAAGGGTTTTTCCCGCTGCTTCTGCTTCCCCGCACTTTTTCTTAATCTCTTGGAACAAGTTTATTTCAACTTCTTCCGGTAACCATGACTTTTTCATTTTAATCATCCTCCTTTTCTAAACGTTTAATTTTTTGAAACTAAACGTCCTTAAATAATCCGCCAATCTTTCAGCCCGACGGATTCTTTCCACGCTCCCGTCCTCCCGCAACATTAATTCCTGCGGTCGCAGTCGTCCGTTATAATTGGACGCCATTCCATAACAATGGGCGCCAGTGTCATGAACAAGAATAATGTCGCCCTCGCTAATTTTGGGCAATTCACGATCTCGGCCAAACTGGTCACTGTTTTCGCAAGCCGAACCAACTATATTTACTGTTTCAAATGGACCTTTGTCTTTCCCAAACACTGAAATATGATGATATCCGCCTTCAGGATAATATATTGCAGGCCTCATCATTGATGATATACAAGAAACATCAACGCCAACGAATTTTTTATATTTATCCATTGTGTTAATAACTTTTGTAACTAAAACTCCATGAGGTCCTGTTATATAGCGTCCAGATTCCATGAAAAACATAGGGGCATAACCATGCTTTTTTTCAAACTGGTCCAGCAACTTCTTGGCTTCTTTAGCTAAAGCCGATATATTAAAAGGTTTATCATCTGGTTTGTATGGTATGCCGATCCCTCCGCCCATATTGATAAACTCAAATTTAATATTCAACTTATTAGAAACCATATTAACAACCTTAAGCAGCATTTTGACAGTTTTAATCACATAAAGGTAGTCTATCTGGTTTGAGCAAACCATCGTATGCAGTCCAAATTTTTTTGCTCCACGATCTCGCGCCATACTATAAGCATTAATGATTTGCTCATGAGTAACCCCGTATTTTGCTTCAACAGGATTGCCGATTATAGAATTTCCTGTGCGTCGCTTGCCTGGGTTGTAACGAAAACAAATCGTTTCTGGAAATATAGGTACTTTTGGCACCATAGCGATGTCATCCAGATTCAAAATGCATCCGCCAAACTTGTTTGCTGCTTCAAACTCTCCCGAGCTCGTATTATTGGAACAAAACATAATCTCATTAGCCGTAGCTCCAACAGATCTAGCCAAAAACAGTTCAGGCTCTGAACTGCAATCAAACCCAAATCCTAATCTTTTTATAATTTTTAATATTTCCAGATTGGGGTTTGCCTTGACAGCAAAAAATTCTTGAAACTCTGCTGACACTCCGGAGAAAAGCTTTTTTAATTTTTCTCCTGTCTTAATAATCCCAGCTTCATCATAAATATGAAACGGGGTGCCAAAGTGCCGGATAATTGCCGGCAACTTTGAGGAGGAAAGCCATCCCTCAAAATCTTTTGACATTGACATAATAGAACCTCCTTTTATTTTTATTTTTTCCTTAAAGCAAATATTTTTAAGTAAACACTTGCTCGGAAAATCTGATTTCAAATAATTTTGCTTTTGAATTTAAAATCACATTTCCAGAGCAGTGTTTCCTTATTTCATTTTTAAAGAACAATATTTCTTGTTATTGTCCCTCCTGAAATTTATTTTGAGAGCTTAGCATATTTTAGAAATTTGTCAAATTTTTGTATCAGTCCACCTCATTCTGGACAAATGATTATTTCTAATCAAGTAATCCATAGGTGATGTTAAATTAAGACTCCAATGCGGTCTTTTAGTATTATACCATATTAACCAATCTACTAATTTTTGGTTAAATTGGTTAATATTATTAAAATAATGTTCATTCCAATCAATAAATTCATCCTGAATAGTTTTATTATATTTCTCAATATGCTCATTCTTGTATGGTTGTCCTTTATAGTTCCAAAAATGAATAGTATTGCTGTTCTTTTTAATATAATCAGCAAAGTTTTTATGAAATTCTCCTCCATTATCTGTTTGTATATGTTTGATAGAATATGGACAGACACTTTCTAATTTTTGGAAAAAGTCTTTAGTATTATTGCTGTTAGCGCGGTTATAGCAATGAACGAACATATATCTTGAATGAACATCCACAGCTGTTATAACTGTTTTAATTGAGCAGGGCGGCGAAGGTTCTTATATAGCAGTGCCTATTGCCAATGAAGTTTTGACTTGGTATTTTAGCCAGAAAGAGAAATAAAAAATATTAACCCTGCGGTTTTATGGTAAGGTGTCGCGGCAAGGTGTCAAGGCAAGGTGTCGCGACACTTGATTCGATGCTTGATTCGATGCACTTGATAAAACTATTTAATTGTGATAGTTTAAAGAGCGTTATCCAATAATTTGGTAACCCCTACGAGGGAATCGTGAAATTTGAACCTTAAAAAGGCGGTGATTTTATGAAAATGGGAAACCACACGAAAGAGGCCCGGAAGTGGCTCAAACATTTTCGCTCCGGGACCGATCATTACGGCTCCTTTCTCGACGGCTCCTTTCTCGAGTATCTACGCGAGGAAGTCCAAAAGGGTGGTCTCACTCTTGAGGACATCGAAACCAGCGAGGAAGAGCTGGAAGAGCTGCGGGTTAGGAGTTGTAAAGCCTTAGCCCAGGAGTGGCTTAAGCATCTTCGCTTCAGGACCGATTATTATGATTCCTTCCTCGAGTATCTACGCGAGGAAGTCCAAAAGGGTGGTCTCACTCTTGAGGACATCGAAACCAGCGAGGAAGAGCTGGAAGAGCTGCGGCCCGCTACGGTTAGTTAAGAGGTAGTCTCTCATGCCCTCTGCGGAAATCGTCTATGACGAAAATCCAAAGAGGGCTTTTTCTTTTTGTAAAAGTGCTAAAAAATTTGCCGCCAAAGCAGTAAATTTTTCAAGAAAAATGAGCTGTCAACCCCAAAGGCTTTTAGCACTCTTGACAGGGGAGTGCTAATTGGTGTAAAATGTTTTTATGGACAAAAGAAAAGAACTGATTTTGAAAACTATTATTAAAGAATATATAAAAATCGCTTTGCCAGTAGGTTCTGGAAGTTTGGTTGATAAATATCATTTGAATATTTCTTCAGCAACAATTAGAAATGAAATGGCGGAATTGGAAGAAGCAGGATATATCGCGCAACCACACACTTCATCCGGTCGTGTTCCAACTGAAAAAGCTTATAATTTTTATTTGGAAAATTTAAGTGAAAAGAAATTAAATGAAAATGAAGCAAGAATTTTTGAAAAAGTATTAGCTGAAAAAAATGAAATAAATTTTAAGCAAGCCGCAAAGGCCTTGGCTAAAGTTTCAAACAACGCGATTTTTTGGGCTTTTTATAAACATAATCTTTACTATACTGGAATTTCTAATTTGCTTCACCAGCCTGAATTTCATGAAACAAACAGTATTTACGATATTTCCGAAGTTATTGATCGGATTGATGAAGTAATTGATGGCATTTTTAATGACTTAAAATACGGACCGCAAATTTTGCTTGGATCAAAAAATCCGTTTAGCGCGCATTGTAGCGCGGTTATTGCCAAATACAGACTGAACGAAAACATCGGCTTGGTAGGAATTTTAGGGCCGATGAGAATGGATTATGAAAAAAATTTAGCTTTGATAAAGTTTATAAATAATATGTTAATTGAAAAATAAATTTATGGCAGAAGAAATAAAACAGGGGATTTACAGGCATTATAGAGGAGGAAAATATAGTATTTTATATTTAGGTTATAATAGTGAAAATAAAGAAGAAGTAGTTGTTTATCAATCAACTGCCGATGGTAAAATTTGGGTTAGGTTGAAAAAAAATTTTTTAAGCCAAATTGAGATAGACGGTAAAAAAATAAATAGATTTGAATATGTTGGTAATCAAGAAAGTGAAAATCCCCCTACCCCCCTTTGTCAAGGGGGAGAAAATAGTGAAAATCCCCCTACCCCCCTTTGTCAAGGGGGAGAAAATAGTGAAAATCCCCCCAGCCCCCTTTGTCAAGGGGGAGAAAATAGTGAAAATCCCCCCAGCCCCCTTTGTCAAGGGGGAGAAAATAGCGAAAATCCCCCTACCCCCCTTTGTCAAGGCGGAGAAAATTTTGAAGCAAAGTATAAGCGAGCGATAGCTGATTATCAGAATTTATTAAAGCAGACCGCCAGAGAAAAAATGGAATTCGCGATTTACGCTAATGAACAAATGCTAAAAGAAATTTTACCTGTATATGATCATTTAAAAATGGCCATAGAGCATTGTCAAGGCGGAGAAAATAAATCAAGTGATGACTGGCTTGAAGGAGTGAAACATGTGATCAAGCAATTCAAGGATGTTTTAGAAAAAAATGGAGTTGAAGAAGTGAAAATTATAGATAAAAAATTTGATCATAACACCATGGAAGCGATTAGCAATAAAGAAACAAATGAAAATAAATTAGACGGTCTTGTGGCGCGACAGATTAAGGCTGGCTATAAACTAAATGGCAAAATTATTGAAGCGGCAAAAGTGGCGGTGTATAAAGTCAAATATTAATTAATTTTTGCATTAATTCTAATATATGGGACTGTCCTTATATGGAATTAACGCAGAAGAAGGAGAAAAAGTTTATGTCATCAATTATTAAATGGGCTCCATTATTTGAACCTTTTGAGGATATGGACAAAATGTTTGAAAATTTCATGCCATCCAGAAGTGGAATGACCGGTTATGTGCCGGCCGTGGATGTTTATCAAGACAAAGATAAAGTTTACGTGGAAACGCAATTAGCAGGCATTGATCCGGAAAAGGTTGATATTTCTATTGAAAATGATGTTTTAATTATTAAAGGTGAAAGCGAAAAGAAAAGCGAAGTTGAAGAGAAAAATTATTACAGAAAAGAAATCAGACGCGGAAGTTTTTATCGAAGCGTGCCATTGCCTTCGCATGTAATTGGCGAAAAGGCTTCGGCCGAAGCTGTTAACGGTATTTTGAAAATTGTTGTTCCTAAAGCTCCAGAAGCTAAACCAAAGATGATTAAAATAAAGACGGGGAAATCGCGTAACTCATAACTCATAACTCGTAACGCATAACGCTAATCTGTTTAATAAGAATTAACATAAAATTTATGAATAATACAAATTGGGAAAAATTAAGTAAAGGAGTATTTTTAGTTAATGTGCTCGGTGTTGTTTATAATCCCGCAACGAAAATGATATTGCTAGGGCGGAGAGAGAATGATCCGCATATTAAAGAGCTTGCCTGGTCATTTCCCGGCGGGTGTCCGGATTATGAAAATGACCTTGAAGACAATATAAAAGCCGAGGTAAAAATAAAAACCGGCCTTGATGTTAAAGTTAATAAAATTATTTTTGCCAAGACTTATCCGGAAAAACGCGAGTTTCTGTCGGTCTATTATTTATGCGAACCAACGGGCGGAGTTGAAAAGGCGGGCGGAAGGTTTGTTGAAATAAAATGGATTAAACCAACTGATGTTAAAAAGTATTTTACGACTTCACTGCACGAAAAATTGTTTGAGTTTTTAAAAACATTGGAATAAAAATTTAATAACTTAATTTGCCATTGCGATGCGCTTAAACCTGGATTCCCGCTTTCGCGGGAATGACAAAGGGGGAGTCGCTCGCAATGACAGTATGAAACAATATGTCAAAAATTTTAGGGATTGATTTAGGCACTACTAATAGCGCGATGGCTATTATTGAAGGCGGACAGCCGAAGATTTTGGAAAATGTTGAAGGCAATAGAACAACTGCTTCTATTGTGGCAATGACAAAAAACAATGAACGATTAGTTGGTACGCCGGCAAAACGACAAGCGATTACCAATCCGGAAAACACTGTTTTTTCAATTAAGCGATTGATCGGCAGAAGTTTTGAAGATGATGAAGTACAGAGGGATTTAAAAGTTATGCCTTATAAAATTATTAAAGACAAGGATGGAGTTAAAGTTAAAATGGGAGATAAGGAATATACTCCGCAGGAAGTTTCAGCAATGATCTTGGCAAAACTTAAATCAGATGCTGAAGCCAAGTTAGGTGAAAAAATTACTGAAGCTATTATTACGGTTCCCGCTTATTTTAATGACAGCCAAAGGCAAGCCACAAAAGATGCTGGCAAAATCGCAGGACTTGATGTAAAAAGAATTATCAATGAACCTACCGCGGCTGCCTTGGCTTATGGTTTTGAAAAGAAAAAAGGAGAACAAATCGCTGTTTATGATTTAGGCGGAGGCACATTTGATATTTCAATTTTAGACATCAGCGCTGATACAGTGGAAGTAAAATCAACCAATGGCGATACGCATCTTGGCGGAGACGATTTTGATCAAAGAATAATCGCATGGATAATAGAACAGTTTAAAAAAGACCAGGGCGTGGACTTGTCAAAAGATCCATTAGCTTTGCAAAGAATTAAAGAAGCTGCTGAAAAAGCCAAGATTGAACTTTCTACCATGCCAGAAACCGAAATCAATCAGCCATTTATTATGGTTGATTCAGGCGGCAGACCATTGCACTTAGTAATGAAAATAACCAGGGCTAAATTAGAAGAATTAATAGGGGATTTAGTGCAAAAAACTATTGGTCCGGTAAAAACAGCTTTAAAAGACGCTGGGATGGAAGTTAAAGATATTAATGAAGTAATAATGGTTGGAGGCATGACTCGTATGCCATTAGTGTTAAAAATTGTTAAAGAATTTTTTAACAAAGAGCCTAATTTAACCGTTAATCCGGATGAAGTAGTCGCGGTTGGCGCGGCTGTGCAAGCAGGCGTACTGCAAGGAGATGTGAAAGACGTGCTTTTGCTTGATGTTACTCCATTAACTTTGGGCATTGAAACTTTGGGCGGCGTAGCCACGGCTTTAATTGAAAAGAATACCACTATTCCAACTTCCAAATCGCAAGTTTTTTCAACAGCAGCAGATGGTCAGACCAGTGTTGAAATTCATGTGTTGCAGGGCGAACGGCCAATGGCTGCTGATAATAAAACTTTAGGCAGATTTATCTTGGACGGCATTCCTTCCGCGCCTCGCGGTGTTCCGCAGATTGAAGTAAGTTTTGATATTGACGCTAATGGTATTGTTAATGTTAAAGCCAAAGATAGGGCGACTAATAAAGAGCAAAAAATTGTTATTACCGCTTCTTCAGGTTTAAGCAAAGAAGAGATAGAAAAAATGAAAAAAGAAGCAGAATTGCATGCTGATGAAGATAAGAAAAAGAGAGAACAAATAGAAATTAAAAATCAGGCTGAAGCTGTTATTTTTCAGACAGAAAAATTGATTAAAGACTCTGGAGACAAAATAAAACCTGAAGATAAAAAAAAGCTTGAAGAAAAAATTGAGGCTTTGAAAAAAGTTAAAGACGCGGATCAGTCTGATGAAATAAAAAGGAAATTAGACGAATTAAATGTCGTTGCGCAAAAAATAGGCGCTGCAATGTACCAGGCTGCTTCAGCTAATCCTACGGCAGACAATCCGATTGGCGAACAAACAGGCGGCGATGCCGGAGCTGGTGATAAGAAAAAAGAAGAAAATCCTATTGAAGGAGAATTTACTGAAAAAAAGTAGAAAAATATTAAATTATTACGATTTTGCGCTTTAAACTATCTATATTATGTCTAAAGATTACTACCATATATTGGGCGTTGACAAGAATGTTTCGCAGGATGAGATTAAGAAAGCTTTTCGCGCGCTGGCGCATCAGCATCACCCGGATAAAAAGAGCGGCGACGAAGTTAAATTTAAAGAAATCAATGAAGCTTATCAGGTTTTAAGTGATCAAAAAAAACGCTCGCAGTACGACCAGTTTGGCTCAACTTTTGAACAAGCCCAGGCTGAAGGCGGTTTCCATGGCTTTGACGGTTTTAGGGATTTTACCGGCGCTACTAATGGTTTTAATATTAATATGGACGATTTAGGGGATATTTTTAGCGGGCTGGGCGATGTGTTTGGCTTTTCCGGCGGTAGCTCACGACATCGACGGCAAAGTTCTAAGCGCGGCAGTGATATTCAGGTACTTTTAACCATTGATTTTAGCCAAGCGGTTTTTGGCGTGGAAAAAGAAATTAGTTTAAAAAAAACAGTTAAATGTTCTGAATGTCAAGGTGATGGCAGGAAGCCTGGCGCAGAAGTTATTGTTTGTAAAACTTGCGGCGGCAAGGGGCGCGTGATTAGAGTTCAGCGGACAATTTTAGGCAATATGCAAACGCAGATGGAGTGCGAAGCCTGCCGCGGAGAAGGTAAAATTTTTAAAGAAAAGTGTTCAGCTTGCCACGGCGCAGGATTAGTCCATAAAATAGTTAATTTAAAAGTTAAAATTCCTGCTGGTATTGATAATAATGAAACCATAAGATTATCCGGTCAGGGCGAGGCTGCGGCTAAAGGCGCTCAAGATGGCGATTTATATTTAAAAATAAGAGTTAATTCTGGCCGCGGTTTTGAGCGCGACGGCGTTAATATAAAATCTCGCGCGCAAATTAGTTTTTCTCAAGCCGCTTTAGGCGATAAGATTGAAGTGGCTACTGTGGATGGACATGTAGAATTAAAAATTCCCGAAGGCACGCAATCGGGCAGAGTTTTTATTTTGCGCAACAAAGGCGTGCCGTATTTGAATAGACATGGCCGCGGAGATCATTTGGTTGAAGTTATTGTTAAAACGCCGATTAATTTAACCCGCAAGCAAAAAGAATTATTAAAAGAGTTTGGTTTATGAAAAAATATCATATTATTACAATCGGCTGCCAGATGAATAAGAGTGATAGTGAAAGAATAGCAGGCAGGCTGGAAAAATTTGGTTACAAACGGTCTGATAATAAATATCAGGCCGATTTAGTTTTGGTTAATACTTGCGGAGTTAGGCAATCGGCTGAAAATAGAATTTATGGTCTTATACCAAACATAAAAAAGAAAAATTCAAAAGTGAAAATAATTTTAACAGGATGTTTAGTAAATAGGGAAGATGTAAAAACAAGACTTAAAAATTATGTTGATTTATGGATGCCAATTGGTCAAATAACAAATGACAAATTTCCAATATTAAATCAATGTCAAATGTTAAATGCCAAATATCAGAATGATTATTTAAACATACAGCCAAAATACGAATCTAAATTTAGCGCTTATGTACCAATCGGCAATGGTTGTAATAATTTTTGTTCTTATTGCGTAGTGCCTTACGCGCGCGGCAGGGAAGTTTATCGGCCGGCAGAAAATATATTAAAAGAAGTTAAAAATTTAGTAAAAAAAGGTTATAAAGAAATAATTTTAATCGCGCAAAATGTCAATAGCTATAAATCAGGAAAAATTGATTTTTCTGATTTGCTTAAAATGACAAATAATATTAAAGGAGATTTTTGTATTAAATTTTTGACCAGTCATCCAAAAGATATGTCTGACAAGTTGATTAAAACCATTGCTGATTGCGAAAAAGTTTGCCATTATATTCATTTGCCGATTCAGTCAGGTGATAATAAAATTTTAAAAAAAATGAATCGGGGTTATACAAGAGAAAATTATTTGAATTTGATAAAAAAAATTCAGAAAAAAATTCCTGAAGTTAAAATTTCCACTGACATTATTGTCGGTTTTCCGAGTGAAACAAGAAAACAATTTGAAAATACAGTTGATTTGGTAAAAAAAATAAAATTTGATAAAGCCTATATTTCCAAATATTCGCCAAGACCAGGAACATCTGCTTATAAATTAAAAGATAATGTAACAAAAGAAGAAAAACAAAGAAGATGGAAAATAATTTCAGAAATAATAACGAAAAATTAAAATTATTTTTTCAAATTATGCATAATAATAAAATTTTAGTAATTCTTGGTCCCACTGCCAGTGGAAAAACAAAGTTGGCAATTGCATTGGCGAATAAATTTAATGGCGAAATTGTTAGCGCTGACTCTCGTCAGGTTTATCGCGGAATGGATGTAGGAACAGGAAAAGATTTATCAGATTATAAAATACTTCAAAAAAATAAAAAAAATAAAATACAAATTCCTTATCATTTGATTGATGTGGCAAGCCCTAAGGTTAGGTTTAATTTGGCAAAGTATCAAAAGTTGGCGCTTCAAGCCATTGAAGATATTTTAAAGCGCGACAAATTGCCGATTTTAGTCGGCGGCAGCGGATTATATTTGCAGGCTGTTGTTGATAATTTTCAATTATCAGAAAGCAAACCAGATTTAATTTTAAGAAAAAAATTAGAAAAATTAACTGTTAATCAACTTTTTGCTAAAATAAAAAAAATGTCGCTTAAAATGGCGATAAAAATAAATAATAGTGACAAAAAAAATAAGCGCAGGTTGATTAGGTATGTGGAAATTTTATTGTTTGACAAAAATTTTAAGAGTAAAATAACAAAAGAAAAAAAGAAAAATCCCCTTACCCCGCTTTGTCAAGAGGGAAAATACGAAACTTTAATTATCGGACTTACTTGCTCTAAACAAGAGTTAAAAAAGAGAATTTATGATCGGATAATTAGCAGGTTAGAAAAAGAAAAAATGATAGAAGAAGTTGAAAAACTTCATAAACAAGGATTAAGCTGGCGCAAGCTGGAAAGTTTCGGCTTAGAATATAAATTTATCAGTTTATATTTGCAGGATAAGAAAGTAGGGGATAATCCCCGTTATTCCGCTTTATCAAGGGGGCAAGAATATGAAGATATGGTTGAAAAATTAAATATAGCCAGCAACCAATTTGCCAACCGCCAGCTGTCATGGTTTAGGCGCTGGGAGCGGCAAGGTAAAAAAATTAACTGGACAAAAGATAATAAAAAAATTGAAAAATTAGTTAATCAGTTTTTAAAATAATTCATCCCAAGTTTAAGAAACTGGGCAGGGGTTATTTTTTCAATAGACCTGTTGCATAATAAATTATGTAACGAAATTTTCAGATTTTGAGATAAATTTTTTATAAATTTTTGAAGCTTATGCCTAAGCATAGGCAAGAAAATTTATAAAAAATTTAGCCAAAATATGGAAATTGCAGTCATGAGTTATTATGCAACAGGTCTAATATATCTTTTAGTATTTTAATTAGCAATTTAGGATTAGCCTTGCCCTTTGTCGCGGCCATAATTTGACCGACCAAAAATTGCAGGATATTTTCTTTTCCGCTTTTGTATTGCTCAACTTGCTTTTGATTTTTAAATACGACTTCAGCGATAATTTTTTCCAAAGCTGCTTGGTCATCAAGTTGCTCCAGTCCCAAATCGGCCATAATATTAGTGGGATCACCGCCGTCTTGATACATTTTCGCTAAAATAGTTTGAGCAGCCGAAGAATTAATTTTGTCTTGATAAATTAAACAAATAAATTCGGCAAAATTTTCAGCCGTGACTTTGAGTTGGCTAATATTCCGGCCATCGGCTTTCAAGTGTTTAAATAATTCATTAATCAGCAAGTTGGCCGTGATTTTAGCTAATTTGTGTTTTTGTCTTTCCCAACTATCGCCAGAAGATTCAATCCATGCGCGCAGTTCGGAAATTACTTTTTCAGTATAACCGGCTAAAGTCTTATCCCTGGCCAGAATTTCCGCTTCAATGTCTGTAAATAAATATTCGTGTTTAAAACGTTGGATTTTTTGCGCTGGCAATTCATCTATATGGCATTTAATTTCATCAATCCATTCTTGGCTGATTTTTAACGGCGGAATATCCGGTTCTGGAAAATAACGATAATCAGCCGAAGTTTCTTTGACTCTTTGTCTAAAAGTTATGCCCTTCTTATTATTCCAGCCGCGTGTTTCCTGAATCAGTTTTTCATCATCTGTTAATGCTTTAACTTGCCGTTTGATTTCATAATCAATGGCCTTTTCCATGTATTTGAAAGAATTTATATTTTTTAGCTCAACCTTAGGATTTAATTTATAACTTCCGATGGGTTTAATCTGACCATTATCATATTTCCATTTTCCAATTTCCTGTATACTGATATTAGCTTCGCATCTCATTTCGCCCTTTTCCATATCAGCGTTGGAAATATCTAAAAATTTTAAAATTTGCCGATAGTTTTGAGCGAATTTTTTAGCAGTGGCGGCGTCTTTGATTATTGGTTCGGTTACCATTTCAACTAAGGGCGTGCCGGCTCGGTTATAATCAACCAAAGAATATTTTTTTCCGGTCGGGTGGATTAATTTGCCTGTGTCTTCTTCAAGATGAATCCTGGTTATTAAAATCGGTTTGCCGTCAACTTCTAAAAAACCATCGTAAGCGATTGGCAAATCATATTGAGAAATTTGATAACCTTTGGGCAGGTCAGGATAAAAATAGTTTTTGCGGTCAAATTTGGAAAGTTTATTTATTTTACAATTTAAAACCAGGCCAATTAAAATTGTCCATTCTACGGCTTGTTTATTCGGAACAGGCAGAGTGCCCGGATGCGCCATACAAATTGGGCAGACCATAGTGTTAGCCGCTTTACCTTGCGCGTTGTTATCGCAGGAGCAGAACATCTTAGATTTGGTTTTTAGTTCGGCGTGAATTTCCATGCCGATGATTGTGTCGTATGACATAGTATGCAAATTACAAATCCGTTACGATATTGTATTTTATTTTAACTCAAAACAAATTTTAAAACAACCCTGACGATCCAAAACGTTTGTCTTTTCTGTCTGTTTTATCCGCAATAGGCTCTTCAATTATTTCTGGAATTTCTATTTTTTGGATTAATAATTGCGCAATTTTTTGACCGGGCGCGATATGGTAAATGTCTTGGCTTAAATTTATAAGTTCTACCGTAATTTCGCCGCGAAAGCCGGCATCAATTACTCCTGCTAAAGTGTGGATGCCTGATTTGGCCAGCCCGCTTTTATCCCAAATTAAGCCGGCGCAACCTTTTGGTATAATTAGCTTTATTCCGATTTTAATTGTGGCAGTATCTCCGGGATATAAAGAATAATAATCAGCAGAATATAAATCAAGGCCCGCGTCATGCCTATAAGCTCTAGTCGGCAGTTTAGCCCAAGGCGATATTTTTTCAATTTTTAACTTTGGGCTGTTTTCTTTAGCGCCGACCGTCGTCATTTTATCGTGCGATTCTTTAAAGTTGGTTGAGTAGGACATTGGTTTAAAAAGTTTGATAATTTTTTGCCAGATTAAATTACTGATTTGCTCGCGGCTTAGCATTTGGTTGTTTTCAACACATTCAATAAGAGTAAAATTTGGAAAATTTTGCGTTTAAATATTCTTCAATCAAGCCGGCTGATTTGGTATTGTATTGGGGAAAATCGGCCATTTCAACATCAAAACCGGCTCGCTTCATTCTTTGAGCCAGAATTTCTGTTTGTGTTGCCTTGCCAGAACCATCGGTTCCATCAATTACGATAAATTTTCCATATGTCTGTCGCATATCAAAGATAAGAAAAGAGTGCCTAATAAGCGCTCTCCTTGATATTATATTATTCTAATTTTAATTTAGCTGTTTAAGATGATTTGGTCAACCTGTTTGTATAAATTTTTTAGACTGTTGTTATTATCTATTTCCAAATTTGCTTGCGCCATGACTATGGGTACTTGCGAGTCTGCTTCTTTTTTGTGGTCGGCTAAAAACTCTTCATAAGTTTTATTTTCATCGCCAGGGTTTTCTTTTCTATTAATTAATCTTTTATGCCTGGTTTTTGGATTAGCCACAATGCGGACTAATTTAAAACCATGAACATCGCACAAATATTTTATATCTGGAACGCGCCGGACGCCGTCAACCACAATTATATTATTTTTGTCATTTTTAACATCTTGAGCAATTACTTTAGCCATAATGTCTTCGCTGAAAAATTGTCTAATAGCCGTGGAAATAAATTGCATATTTTCTCTGGAAACAGGAATGTATAAGCGAGTTAATAAATCCCTGAGCATGGTGGAAAAGCGATAAGAAGTGGCATTGTATTTTTTTGTTAAATATTTTACAACCGTGCCTTTACCCGCGCATATTTCTCCGGTTAAACAAAAAATAATTTTTTTGTTAGTCATAAATTATTTTATTTTTTAATAATATCCTGCAATCCTCGCCTGACGCGTGGCCGTAACCAACATAATATTGTTCCATGAATTTTCCTGAACCGCTTTGTCTAACCTTTTCTACATGCTTGGTTACGCTTCCGGCACTTCGCGAATAAAGCGCCTGAAGCATGGCATTATCCTCGGGATTAAATTCGTCGTAGAGAAAAATATCGGCCATATTGTTTATTTATTATTTAGTCAATTTTTTGGAAGTTGAACAGTTATTATTTTATTCAATTAGGTTTTTGGTCGGCGTAATCTGTTATAGTGTTATTTATAAGATCAAATTGGACGTTAGCTTGAGCGAAAATTTCTTTAGTGCGCGCTCCGGCGTGGTAATCCTGCGAAGACACCACTCGTTTGATGCCGGCGCTAATTATCATTTTGGCGCAAACATAACAAGGAGTCATTTTGCAATAAATGGTTGATCCTTCAAGCGCAACGCCGAAACAGGCTGCTTGGCAAATGGCATTTTGCTCGGCATGAGTGGTTCTAATACAATGTCTTGATTCGGTTCCGTCTGGGTTGGCGACAGTATGCATTTCATGGCCGACTTCATCGCAGTGCGGTACTCCGACCGGAGAGCCTACATAGCCGGTGGAAATTATTCTTTTATTTTTAGTGATGACGCAACCGGATCGACCACGGTCACAGCTGCTGCGCGAACCCACAATTTCAATAATTTTTAAAAAATATTCGTCCCATGTAGGGCGTTGATAATTAACGTTATTGGACATAATGTTTGGTTAAAAAGTTATTATATTTTTACACATCCTCTGCTCGCCGATTTTAGCATAATGAATCAGGCCGATATTGTGGCCGCGGCCTCAAGTGTTACTGGAATATTTACTTTATAAGGCTAATTTTATGCCAGGACCCATGGTTGAACTGATGTAAACCTTTTTAATGTAGGTGCCTTTGGAAGTTGCTGGTTTAGCTTTTCTAATTGCCTCCAGCAATGTCTCAAAATTTTGCGTTAATTTTATTGTCTCAAAACAGACTTTGCCAATAGCTACATGCACATTGCCAGTGTCGTCATTTTTTAGACTTATTTTGCCTTTTTTAAGTTCAGCTACGGTTTTGGCCGGATTTAGAGTAACAGTTTCGCTTTTAGGCGAAGGCATCAGGCCGCGAGTGCCTAAAATTTTGGCGATTAAACCTAAATTTTTCATCATGGCTGGTTCGGCTACGGCTACTTGAAAGTCTGTTTTTTCGGTTTTTTTAATTTCATTAATCAATGCTTCTCCGCCCACATAATCAGCGCCGGCCTGGCGGACTTCTTCTTCTTTAGCCGGAGTGACAAATGCCGCTACTTTAACGGTTTTACCAGTGCCATTGGGCAAGGAAACCGCCAGTCTGACTTGCTGTTCGCCTTTTTTAGTATCAATACCTAGGCGAAAATGTACTTCCACTGAAGCGTCAAATTTTGTTTTAGATAATTTTTTGGTCAATTCAACGGCTTCTGTAATTGAATAAGCTTTTGTTTTGTCAAAATCAACTTGTTTTTTTTCGATTTTTTTAGACATAAATTTATGGATTTTATGGATTTTTTACTTTGTAATTTCCACTCCCATTTGCTTGGCTGTGCCAGCAATTATTTTCATAGCCGCTTCAATATCATTGGCATTAAGATCAGGCATTTTAATCTCAGCGATTTCTTTAAGCTGGGCGCTTGTTATTGAACCGACTTTTTCCGTTAAAGGCTTACTCGAACCTTTGGGAATTTTTGCGAATTTTTTTATTAATTCCGCGGCCGGGGGAGTTTTTAAAATAAAAGTATAAGTTCTGTCTTCAAAAACAGTGATTTCAACCGGTGTAATGTCGCCCATTTTATCTTTAGTTTTTTCATTAAATGCCTGGCAGAATTGCGCGATATTTAAGCCGTGCTGACCTAAGGCAGGACCGACCGGAGGAGCCGGGTTAGCTTGGCCTGCAGGGATTTGTAATTTAATTTTAGTTAATATTTTTTTAGCCATAAAAAATTAGTTAAAAGTTGAAAGTTTTTGAAGAGAAGCTTTTATAACTTTTAACTTTCAACTTAAAACTTCTCGTTATATTTTTTTAATTTGCAAGAAATCAAGTTCAACAGGAGTTTCTCGGCCGAACATGGAAACCATAACTTTAATTTTGCCTTTGGCTTCGTCAATATCAGATACTTTGCCTTCCAAGTTTTTAAACGGTCCGTCGATGATGCGCACCGGCGAATTAACCGAAACGTCAATTTTAAATTTAGGCTCTTCCACGCCCATTCGTTTTTGCAAATCTTTTATTTCATGTTCGCTGATCGGAGTTGGAATAGTGCCAGTACCGATAAAGCCAGTGACATTAGGCGTATTTCTAACAACATACCAGGAATCATCATTAACAATCATTTCTACTAAAACATAGCCTGGGAAAATTTTTTCTTCAACAATTTTTCTTTTGCCGTTTTTAATTTTAATCTTTTTTTCCGTAGGAATTAAAATATTATAAATTTTGTCTTCCATGTCCATGGATTCGATTCTTTGTTTTAAATTCTGCGAGACGTTTTCTTCATAACCAGAGTAAGTATGTAAAACGTACCAGCGCCGACCTTGATTTAATATTTGTTTAGCCATATGGCAAAGTTATTATTTGTTAATAATTATATACCCCAGACCTTTGGTAAAAATAAAATCTAACAGCCCTAAAAATAAAGCCACTCCCAGACTGATAAAAATTACCAGCAAAGTATAATTATAGGTTTCTTTTTTAGTCGGCCAAGCGACTTTTTTCATTTCTTCAATAGATGCTTTAATGTAATTCGTAATTTTATTCATATTTAGCTGTATTAAAAAACACCCGGTTCGGGCGTTATTAACTTATATTTATATATTACACAATAGCTATATTGCTGTCAAGGATAAGTCTTCTCTAAATTGTTAAACTCATTCATATTTATTTTCCCCTCATTAAAACTCTTTATTGTTTGGTTTCGTAATAGCTATTTATAACCTCTTTCGCAATCGACTTAAATCGATCCATGCCGCTTGCAATCTGAGGAGAATTTTTTTCTACTGAATGCTCGTTAAAACCGAGGTTTTCTTCCTGAGATTTTTTTGTGATTCCGTTTTTTCTTTTAAAACTATCTAGTGCTTCCGTCGGATCGCCACTATAGTATACTATTTTTGAAGGTTTTTTATCCGAATTTTCGGCGAAATATTTTTCCCAATATTCTTTGCTCGTGATTGTGTTCTCGGCTTTTTTAAACATTTGATTCGTCTTCATGAGAAGATCGTGCTCAAGAAAAAATTGCATGCTTTGCCTGTGCCTACTAGACGAATCATCATAAATCCCTTTCTGTCTTTTTTCATCTATTTCTGAAAATTCATAAGCATTATTTTCTGCCTGCCAATTTGCCAAGCAGGCGAGTAGCCTCATTGTTTTTTTTAAGGATATTTTGATCAAAATCAAAGCCGTCTTTCGGCGGGAAAGGGTGAGGTACAAAAGCCTTAAATCCGGTTATTTGCGCTTTGTATATGCCAATTTCTGTTATTTTCATTGGTTTGTATCTATTTTTTTATCAATATATACAAAGTATATTAGTTTGTATAATTTATGTCAATAGTAGATGTAAACAAAATTTGTTGAATAATACTATTTTTTGAGCGGGTCAAAACCGTTTAAAACTTCCGTGCCATCCTTATGGCCGTCGCCGTCTGAATCTGATTTGTTCGGATTTGTGCCTAACTTTTTCTCCGTTTCGTCAGCTACGCCGTAGGTTTCTAAATTTTTTAATCCATTCATCAAATATTTTCACTTTATTATTACCAAATTTTAATAAACCCTTTCTAATCTTTATCAAGATTTTTTTCTTTGGATAAAAATTCCTCATTTTTAGAAAAGAATTTGTCAGCAAAGCAAATTATTTGTTCTTCTATTGAAATTGGAATCATATCTTTTTTTGGAATTGGTAATTTTTGTTCCTCAATATCTTTGACTGAAATTCCTACGCCTATATGTCTTTCACAAACTAATGCGTGTTTTGGAAAACCTTCTTTTTCTAAAATTTCTCTACCCAAATATCCATGACAGATATAGGGTTTCTTGCCAAAACATTCAATTTCAGGAGCATTAGTTAAGAAAATCCCAATATCATGTAACATGGAAGCTTCTTCTATAAATTTCAGATCAGGATTAAAGTGAGGAACTTTTTTTGCAATTTCAATAGCTTTTTTTGTAACTGCTTTGCTATGTTCTACTAAAAATTGATAAGATTTAGAGTCTATTTGGTAATACTTTTGAATTATCTTTAATGGATTCATATTTAGAAAATATTTGATGAATTATATAAATTTAATGTCTGCCGAGTAATATTGCACATAACGCGCGCTGGCAAGCGCGCGTTATGCAAAATAAAAGCGCAACGCAGCGAAGCAGAATTTCAGCGAAGGCTTCTATGAAGCCGCAGCCGGATATAGCGCGTTATAGCCCAAAAACAAAAACTCCTTATTGAATGCTTTTATTTATCAGTTTAATTACGCTTTCAATATCATGTTCGGCTGTTGCCTTTTTCATGGCGGTTGAAAAATCAGTTCGTTTTATGCCGATAAAACTTGAAATAGGCAATTTATGTTGAAGAAGAAATAATTGGCCGAGTAGTCGAGCGATTCGACCGTTATAATCAAAAAACGGATGAATTAATAAAAATTTATGCATCATCCAGGCGAGCAGTTCGATTTTTTCATCTTGACGTTTTGCGTGTTTATGCCGTTCGTTGTAATCGGACTCCCAATTTGTCATTAGCTCGGGAATTTGAAAGAATTTTGGCGGTTCGTAATGACCAACAGTCACTTCTTTTTTTCTGAAGCCGCCAGCCTCGTCAAAAACATGCCCGGCAATTTTTTCATGCAACTCCTTAGCCGTTTTAACGCCAATAGGCAAGTTGTCAAATTCGCGCAACAAAAAAGCGTTGACATTGGCAACACCGTCAGTTATCAACGCTTCAATTTCAGCAACAGAAAGAATACCAAACTTAGTTTCTCGATAAGTTGGTTTTGTCTTTGACATAGTATGAATTCGGAATTACGATTTTTTTGTGAGCGCCTTCTTTGATTAAATTGTCTATTTGCAACTTATAGCGCTCGGCAATAGTTTTTTTAGAAAAAACCGCTTCGTCTTCCATGGCCATGTTGTCATAGACTAGACTGACAAAGATTTCTCTAAAATATTTTTCCCGTGTTTTATTGTTTAGAATTGTAGTTTTCATGTTTATATCATAGACAAATATGGTGGATTTGTCAATTCGAAATTACGGTTTGATGCGACGCTTGGTTCAACTGATTGGAATGTGGTATAATTTTAATAGGACTGCGGCTCAATGCTCTTTTGAGCGGAAAATCCTAAATTTTTTATTTTTAAACTTTAAACTTGTATTATGCGCGGAATTATTTTATCAGGCGGGAACGCCACTAGGTTGAGGCCATGTACAAAAGTGACTTCTAAACAATTACTGCCCGTATATAATCGGCCCATGATTTATTATCCGCTTAATACATTAATAAAGGTTGGTATTAAAGAAATTTTGATTATTATTTCTCCTGAGCGGGCAGGAGATTATTTGAATTTATTGGGCAGTGGCAAAGATTTTGGGGTTAAATTTACTTATGAAATTCAGGATAAGCCTCGCGGTCTGGCTGATGCTTTTATAATTGGTGAAAATTTTATTGACCAGGATAATGTTACCATGATTTTGGGCGATAATATTTTTGAAGATGATTTAAGCCAAGATATAAAAAGTTTTAAAAGCGGCGGCAAGGTGTTTGCTAAAAAAGTTAGCGATCCGGAAAGGTTTGGCGTAGTTAAATTTGACGCCAGCATGAAGGCGGTTGAAATTAAGGAAAAACCTAAACAATGGCTAAGTGATTATGCCATAACCGGTTTATATATTTTTGATAGTCGGGTGGTTAAAGCGGCTAAAAGCCTTAAACCAAGCGAGCGCGGCGAACTGGAAATAACTGATTTACAAAATTGGTATTTGAAAAAAGGCGAGTTAGAAGTGGCTATGATTAATGGCGAATGGATTGACGCTGGTACTTTTAACAGTTTATTGGCAGCGCAAATTTTAGCCAAGGAAAAATTGCAAGACAAGTTAATAATTTAATTTGCGTAATGTGAAAAGCTACGAGCTACGAGCTACGAGTTGTGAGTTACGAGTTACGAGTTACGAGTTACGAGCTACGAGTTACGAGCTACGAGTTACGCGTTGCGAGCTATGCGTTTATATATTGGTTTTATAACTTACGGCGTATTTACGGCAAAGTATTTGCCATATTTTTTGCCGTGTTTAAAAGCGCAGACTTACAAGGATTACAAAATTATAGCGATTGATAATAGCGAAGAGCAGGGTAGTGAAAATTATGAATATATTAGAAAGAATTATTCGGAAATTGATATAAAATGGGCAGGGAAAAATTTGGGTTTTGCTAAAGCATATAATTTAATAATCAATCAGGCTATTAAACATGGGGCTGAATATTTTTTAGCGTTGAATCCTGATATGATTTTTGATCCTAAAATGATCGAGAATATGGCCAGGGCCATTGAAACAGATAAAGAAATTGGAGCAGCGCAACCGAAAATTTTAAAATGGGATTTTGAGCATAAGAAAAAAACAAATATTATTGATAGCTATGGAATTGTTTGTGACCAAAAACTTCGTTTTATAGATTATAAACAGGGAGAACAGGGAGAAATTGAAAAAAATACAACAACTATATTGTCAAAAGAAATTTTTGGTTTTACCGGAGCGGCAGCTATGTTTAAAATTAAAACCTTGACAGATGTGGCTTTTAATAATGGAGTTTATCAGGAATATTTTGACGAATTAATGTTTATGTATAAAGAAGATTGTGATTTGTCGTTAAGATTGAGATTAGCCGGGTGGAAAATAGTGTTAGTAAATTCAGCAATGATTTATCATGATCGGACAGCGAGCAGAATAGGCGATAGTATCTGGAAGATTATAAAAAATAGGACAGAAAAAAAAAGAAAAATAAAACAATGGTCTTTTTTTGGCCAATGGATTATTGTTTTAAAATATTGTCAACTGGCTTTTTCTTGGAAAACAAAATTTTGGTTTTGGCTATATCAACTGGAAATTTTGACATTTACTGTTTTATTTGAACAATATTTATTAAAAGAATTAATTAAACTATGGAAATTAAGAGATAAAATAAACAAGAGAAAACAACAGCTAAAAGTTAGAGTTGATATTAAAGAAATTGAAAAATTGATGAAATAATTTTTTTATGGATTTATCAATTATTATCGTTTCCTGGAACGTTAAGGAAAAATTAAAAAACAATTTAAGGGCGCTTTTTGAAAGCCAAGGCGTTAATTTTGAAGTTTTTGTGGTTGATAATGATTCTCATGACAGTACGGTTGAAATGGTAAAAAAATATTATCCGCGAATTTACCCTGTGAAATCCGACAAAGTCGATAAGGTAAAGTTAATAGTTAACCGGGAAAATTTAGGTTTTGCTAAAGCCAATAATCAGGCTATCAAACAGGCAAGCGGCAGATACGTTTTGCTTTTAAACCCGGATATGCGCGTGTTTAATGATACTTTATCGCGCATGATTTCCTGGATGGATCAGCATGATCAGGCATGGATCGCCGGCTGCAAATTAGTTGATGAAAACGCTCGCATTATCAAGCAGGTGCGCCGTTTTCCAGCATTAGCAGATCAATTGGCGATTATTTTAAAAATTCCCCATATATTTCCAGCTGTTTTAAATAAATATTTGAATAGTGATTTTGATTATACTAAGTCAGCCTCGGTTGATTCTATTAGGGGCGGTTTTTTCATGATCAGAAAACAGGTGATTGAAAAAATTGGTATGATAGATGAAAGGTTTTTTCTCTGGTTTGAAGAGGTTGATTATTGCAGGCGCGTCAAAGCGGCCGGCGGAGAAATTTGGTATATGCCAACGGCTGAATGTATTGATTTAATGGGGCAGAGTTTTAAGCAAGTAAAGCTGGCAGTCAAACAAAAATATTTCCGCGACTCAATGTTAAAATATTTTAAAAAGTGGCAGCCGAGCTGGCAATACTGGATTTTAAAAATAGCTTGGCTTATTAGCCTGCTAATAGTTATGGTCGGAGAGAAGTTTAAAATAAGGCAAAGGGGTCAGAGATGAATTATGCCTTACCCCAAAATTTAGACAGTCTGTTGCGCGGGAATAACAAGGTGTGTTGGAATTACACCAAACGCATATATGATTAACGATAATTTAAGCTTTTATAGCGCTAAAATTTTAATGGGAATAATCTGCGATGTTTTGTATTTTCCTGTTTGGTGGTATGGCCGCGGGTTGGTAAATTTGGTTATGAGTATAATAAATTTTTTAGCCGACAAGCAGAAATTTTTAGCACTTTTTGTTTGGGTAAAAAATATTTTCCGTCCCATGTATGCTCAATACGATTGGCAGGGTATGCTAATTAGTTTTTTTATGCGCTTGGCGCAGATTATTTTTAGAAGCATAGTTATGCTGTTTTGGCTGATAATGTCGCTGGTCGTAGTTATTTTTTGGATTTTATTTCCCGCGTTTGTTATTTATGAAATTATTTTTCAGTTTTTATAATTCGAGAAAAAAAACATGTCAGAAGAACAAAAAAATAAAACAGACATTCAATTTATTACTTGTCCTGTATGCGCCGGTATTGGGAAGACGGGCAATGATTCGGCTTGCAAAAATTGTTTAGGCGCGGGCGTTATAGCATTTTATCAAGGCAGATTTTTTTATTGGAATCTAATTTTAAACGTTCGGGCAATAAAGTTAAGGCATTTAAAAAAAGGTTTAAATTTAGCTTTAAATTTATTAGCTTATATTATAGGGCTGACCGGGTTAATGGCTTTAATTTATTGGGCTTACACGGTTAGCCAGAACATGGAAACTCTAGAGGTCTTGTCTTTTTGGCGCGTAAAAAGTCCATTGATTTTAACTTTTTGGATTAGTTTGCTGGCTGATATGTTTGTGATTTACCGTTTAAGCCAAGAAGAGGCGGCAAAGCAAAAAATAACCAAACCTAAGTATAATCAAACAGCAAAATATAATTCTCCAAACAATTGGTCTGAATTTAATAAAATAAAAAGCAAATATAAAATTGAAATTTCCAGCGGTTTTAGTTTTTCAGCGCTTAAGATAATTGAACAAGCTTTTAATTTGGCTGATTATGCTAAGCATGGCCAAGTTAGGCCGATTCATTTATTTTTTAATTTACTTAAAGATAGCAGGGTGGCAGGAGTTTTTTCCCGCCTAAATGTTGATTCAGCCAAATTAATCACTAAATTAAAAAATCAATTATTGGCAATAAAGGCTGGCGCAGAACCAACCCAAATAACCCCTGAGATTAAAGAGATTTTTTTTCAAGCTTATATTAGCGCTTTAAATTCCGGGCAAAACATGGTCGAGCCGATTCATTGTATCTTGCCGATTTTAGCTATGGATAAAAATTTAAGCGAGCTGCTTTACGATTTGGAAATTGATAATGATAAAATAAATAATGTTATTCAGTGGTTTATTATTAGTAAACGTTTAGCGGATAATTATCGCTTGTACCGCAAAGCCTCGCGCTTTAAACCATCTAATGCCATGGATCGCGCTTACACAGCAGTGGCCACGCCGATTTTAAATCATTTTGCTTATGATTTAACTTTAGCCGCTAAAGCAGGTCGGCTAGCATTATGTGTTGGCCGGGAAAATGAAATTAAAGCCATTTTTCAAGCTTTGGAAAGCGGTGAAAACGGAGTCTTGCTCTCAGGCCAGATCGGCGTTGGCAAAAATATGATTATCGGACAAATCGCGAGCCTGATGGTACAGGAGGATGTGCCTAAAATGCTAAAAGATAAACGACTTTTAGAATTAGATATTTCCAGGCTCTTAAGCGGAGCCTCGGCGACTAAAGCCGAAGAAAGGCTTTTAGTTATAATTGATGAAGTGGCTCGTGCCGGCAATATTATTTTATATGTTAATAATATTGAAAATTTAATGGGTATT
>JAHJXD010000052.1 GCA_018827685.1 Patescibacteria group bacterium | reverse complement strand
TTTAAAATTATTATTTATTTTTCACTAACCGCTTTTAAAACTTGGACTAAATTCCTAATATTCCCGACCAAAGCATTAACAAGTCCAGAAACTGGCGCATTAATTGAACTGACAATTTTAGCATATAGTTCTTGTTTGGACGGTAAAATCGCTAAAACAGCAACTTGGCCGCCGCCAATGTATTTGTTTTCTAAAATGCCGCCAATAAATTCAATTTTTTTCGCTTTATCTTTTTCTTTTTTAAATTGGCCGACAATTTTCGCCGGAGAAACTTCATCATTATAACCGAAAATCGCGGCTACTTGCCCTTCAAATTTTTTTATATTTAGATCTAAAATTGCCTTATCCTTTAAAGCTAAGTTAAACAAAGTTTTTTTAGCTACATAATATTCATTATTTTCTTGGCGCAATTTAGACCTTAATTCTTCGTTTTCCTTAACTGTTAAAGCATTATACTTAACAAAAATAATTGACTTGGCTCTGGCGATTTTATCATTTAATTCATGTAAAATTGTTCTTTTTTGTTCTTTTGTTTTAGGCATAAAATTAGGTACAAAAAATCTGCGTGTAAATCGCAGACTAAAAAATTAGCTAAAGTTAGCTTTGTCTCGGCAGGAATTTAATCCCAAATAAGAGAACCTGCTGTCTGCGATTATGCTATTTTTATATTACATTACATAAAAAGCTTAAGAACTCATTTCGGGTTATCTGTATTTTTATCTAAAGTAGGCTGTAAAAAATATTTATTTTTGAGGCGAGGACTGTTTGAGCGTAGCGAGTTCCGCAGCGAGAAAATAAATATTTTCTATGGCTTACAGAATAAACCCAATATGAGTTCTAATAAAATCATTTTAACACAAATATAAATTATGTCAACAAAACTTACGCGCATAAAAAATGTTTGTAAAAAATCAACTGCGTAAGTCCTGTTATTTATTTCAAATATTTATATTTATTCCTATTATGTTCATCTATGGTCTTGCTGTAAATTGTTTTACTTGTTTTTGGATCGTTTAAAAAATAATTATAATCAGTGGCTTCCGGATAAACAGCCGCGCGCATTGCATTAAGTCCGGGATTGGCAATTGGCCCTGGAGGCAAGCCTTTGTATTTATAAGTATTGTACAGCGAATCAATCTTTGTGTCTTCAAGGCTATATTGCACCTTATTAACGGCTAAGATATAAGCTAATGTAGCGCATGACTGCATGGCCTGTTCATTTTTAATTCGATTCCAAAAAATCCCGGAAACAATTTTCATATCGTCGGTTGACTTAACTTCTTTTTCAATTATTGAAGCCATGGTTACAATCTCATAAATTGTCTTTTTTTGCTTTTTAATTTCCTCTTTAATTTCCCGCGTCAACTTTTTGTCAAAATTAACAAGCATTTTAGCAATAATCCCATCGCCTGTCGTATTGTTAAATATACGATAAGTATCAGGAAATAAATAACCTTCAAGAGTGGCCTGCTTGGGCGCGTCATTTAAAAAATTCGGCTTAGCAAAATTAAATTTCCATTGGCTAAGCGGCAATGAAACCAAAGCTATAAAATCTTTAGCCGAAATTATATTATTTTTTTCAAAATAAGCGGCCATATCTTTATTGTTCCAGCCTTCAATTATTCTAATAGATTTTTCCTGACTAATGGCGTCGCCCATAGTTAATATTTTTATTATCTCTCTGGCGCTTAATTTTGGGCTGATTAAATATTCACCGGCCTGAATCTTCGAATTTTCCCGCCAGATATTATATTTAAAATAAAATTCCGACCTGATCAAATTATTTATACGCAAATTTTTCGCTACTTGCTTTATGGTTTCGCCCTTATTTATGAAAAAAATCTGTTCTTGACCATTAATGACCGCCGGCGAATTTAAATTTTGCCAATATAAAAAACCTAAAAAACCGGCCACCATAATTATCAACGCAAAAATTATTATTTTTTTCAGCATAATTTATTTTTCTCTGGCAAATCTTTTTTCCGCCGCCTCTGCAATTAAAATTGAACTTGACCTAATTTTTTTACCCATGGCTTTATCAACTATCTTGATGCCATACCGCCGGCAAACGGCTGTCTCTGGAATATTGCCCGCATTTCGGTCGCCGCCTTTGGCAAAAATATCCGGCTTAATTTTGACCAGGGATTTACAGACCGACAAATCACGATCAATAGATAAAAAAACTTTATCAACCCATTTAATGGCTGAAACTATTTTCATTCTATCAACTTGATTTAAAAATGGCACACTGCGTTTAAGTTTAGTCTGATAATCGTTATTAACTATCACTACCAAGCTATCGCCTAATTTTTTAGCCTTCTCCATCATTTCAAGATGGCCGACATGCAAAGGATTAAAATACCCGCTAACGGCTATAGTAATTTTTTTCTTCTTCATATCTTTTTCTTTTTGGATTATTCTTATTTAAATATTCTATTCTTTGGTCTAAATAACTTTGTTTAATTTCAACAACTAAACGATCAAATTCTTCGACTTTTAATCCAGTAAAGGATAGAAATTTTCATAATTTCAAGGAAATTTGGGAATTTATGCCCAATATGGCATTGGGCCACAGTCCCAAAATTAAATTAATATTTAACAACCGCCCAATTACTATAATCAATGTTATTTGTAACTTTATCTCCTTGTCCTAATGGATTAGTGCTATAAGTCGGCCCGG
>JAHJXD010000085.1 GCA_018827685.1 Patescibacteria group bacterium | reverse complement strand
CGATATGGCAAATCGGTGTGCCTCGTTGCGGATGGCTTGGAAAAGCAGGCATAAGTCGATGGGCAGGGATTTAAGGTGTAAAGTCCTATTGCTATATATAGTATATAACTCATCCGCTCTTTTTGCTAACGCAAAAAGAGGAATTTCTAATTTCCAATTTCTAATTTCTAAAGCAGACGAATTTAATTGCGCTCGGCCGCCGTCAATTAAAATAAGATCAGGCAGAGGCCACTCTGTATGATCCAGCCGCCGGTGCAAAACCTCTTTAAGCATGGCAATATCATTGGTGGCGCGGACGGTTTTTATGCGGAATTTTCGGTATTGAGATTTGTCTGGCTTAAATCCTTTAAAGACTATCATTGAGCCGGTGGCGCTGGAGCCCTGGATATTGGAAATATCGTAAGCCTCAATTCTTATCGGCTCATTGGCGTATAAGCGTAAAAGTTGGCGCAGGGTGTTTAGGGATTGAGAGTATTGTATTTTTGTCATCCCGGGCTTGACCCGGGATCCAGGCCCTGAGACAAGTTCAGAGCGACAAAAACCTGGATTCCCGCTTTCGCGGGAATGACAACTGGAGTCGTGCGCGGGACATAACCCAAGATGCCATTGCAAACAAGGTTTATCGTATGCGTTTTTGCAGGTGCGATAGGGCAAAATTTTGCGCAAGTTGCGCAGGACTTGTTTAAGTTCTGTGCCGTTGGTGAAGGGACCGATGGGTTGAAATAACTCCCCCCAACCCCCCAAAGCTGAGCTTAGCTCTGGTCTTAATTTAAGAGGGGGAGGAGTCCCGACATCTCGTCGGGACGAGGGGGCGTTATTGTTTGCGGCGGCGATACCTCGGGATTGCTTCGTCGTGCCGCTACGCGTCACTCCTCGCAACGACGGCTGGTGCGTCGTTCTCACCCTCGGCCAATCGTCAGCCGTAAAATTTACCCAAAAATAACTTTTATCATCGCGCCATTGGATATTGTATTTGGGTTTATATTTTTTAATGAGTTCGTTTTCCAAGATGAGCGCCTCTTTCTCATCAGCAGTGATGATGAAATCGATGTCAGAAATCCCCCCCAACCCCCCTTTTGCAAAGGGGGGAGCAGGGGGGTTAAATTTGCTTTGGCTGCTTGGATTGAAGTGGGAACGTACGCGATTCCGTAAATTTACCGCTTTGCCGATATATAAAATCCGCCCAGTTTTATCTTTAAATAAATACGCACCGGGTTTTTTGGGGAGAGATTTAATTTTCGCAGCTAGTTTTTTGTTCATTATTATCACTCTGGCACTTTTTTATGAGGCTGACAAGCCAGCTATCCTTGATGGAAAGTTCTTTTTACTATATAATGTTTGGGTTATGAAATCGCAGGAATTTATAAAAATCAGAGGCGCTCGCCCACCCCGTAAAATTTCGCTACGCCCCGCTAAGCGGGGCTGCGCGAAACCACGGCGTAAAGCCGCGTTGCGGTCACGCCGCTTTACGCGGGGCGAGAATGAGCGATATAAAGTTTTATTTATAAAGCTATGCCGCAAGAGTTTATAAAGATTAGAGGTGCCAGGGTGCATAATTTAAAAAACGTTTCTTTGGATATCCCCAAAAATAAGCTCGTGGTTATCACGGGTCTTTCGGGCTCCGGAAAAAGTTCGTTGGCGTTTGATACGATTTATGCCGAAGGGCAAAGGAGATACGTGGAAAGTTTATCTGCCTACGCGCGGCAGTTTTTGGGTGTGATGGACAAACCCGACGTTGATTCCATGGACGGCCTCTCGCCGGCCATCGCTATTGACCAGCGCAGCGTTTCTAAAAATCCGCGCTCAACCGTGGGCACGATAACGGAGGTTTATGATTATCTGCGCTTGCTTTTTTCCCGCGTTGGCAAACCTTATTGCTCAAAGTGCGGCCAGATTATCTCGCGGCAGAACCCGGGTTTTATTGCCGAACAGATTTTAAAATATCCGGTCGGCGAGCAAATTATGATTTTAGGGCCGTTGGTTAGCGCTAAAAAAGGGGAGCATAAAGGGATTCTGGAACAGGCGCAAAAAGCGGGATTTGTTAATGTTCGCGTTGACGGAATTGTGCACCGACTGGAAGAAGCGCTGAATTTGGAATTGGACAAGCAAAAAAAGCACAGCATTGAAATTGTGATAGACCGCGTGGCGGTGCCGGCCAAAAACGATAAAGATGAACGCGCCAGAATTATTGACTCCATTGAAACGGCGTTGAAGGTGGGGAAAGGGACGGTGATAGTGAACAAGGGAGGTGTCATTGCGAGCGACCGTAGGGAGCGCGGCAACCCCGTGGACGGCGGCAATAGTTCGGGATTGCTTCGCGTAAAGCAACGTGGTCGCCACGCGACTTTACGTCGTCGCTCCGCTCCTCGCAAAGACAAGGCTTTGGATGACTTGTTATTCTCTGAACTCTTCGCTTGCCAGCAATGCGGCATTTCTTTGCCCACCATTGAGCCGCGCCTGTTTTCATTTAACAGTCCTTTCGGCGCCTGCCCGGAATGCCAGGGCTTGGGCAATAAATTAGAGATTGATGAAAAGTTAGTAATGCCAAATCCCCGCTTAACTTTGGCCGAGGGCGCGATTAAGCCTTGGGCCACGGCCTCGCACCGCGTGGGTCGGCAAGGTTATTATTACTGGTTAATTAGCAAATTAGCCCAAGCCAATGAATTTTCTTTGAATACGCCGGCGGGAGAATTACCAAAAGAAACCGTGAAAAAAATTCTTTATGGAGATGTTAAAAATGACTACGAAGGCGTAATTCCCAATTTGGAGCGGCGGTGGAAAGAGACGGATTCGGATTTTGCGCGGGCGGAGATTGAAAAATATATGTTGGTGCGCCAATGCCCGATGTGCCAAGGAACCAGATTGAGACAAGAGGCATTGGCGGTAAAAATAACCTCACCCCAGCCCTCTCCTTCAAAAGGAAAGAGAGAGGGCTTGAATATCGCCGAAGTGGTGGCCATGAGCATTGATGGCGTGAAAAAATATTTTTCCGATCTGAAATTATCGGCCAATGACGCGGAGATAGCGCGGCCGATTATAAAAGAAATTTTAAAGCGCCTAAATTTTTTAATTGACGTGGGGCTGGATTATTTAACAATGGCGCGCGAATCAACGACTTTGTCTGGCGGCGAAGCGCAACGGATAAGATTAGCCACGCAAATTGGCTCGGGTTTAGCCGGCGTGGTTTATATATTGGATGAGCCATCCATTGGTTTGCATCAGCGGGATTTGGCGCGGCTCATTGCCACGCTTAAGCAGCTGCGGGATTTGGGCAATACGGTTATTGTGGTTGAGCATGATGAGCAGACAATTTTAGCGGCTGATTGGGTGATAGACGTTGGGCCAGGCGCGGGTGTTAACGGCGGAAAAATTATGTTCGCGGGCTCGCCGGCGCGACTGTTAAAATCATCTTGCTTGACCGGGCAGTATTTGGCGGGGAAACGTAGTGTCATTGCGAGCCCCGCAAATGCGGGGCGAAGCAATCCCGTGGACGACGGCAATAGTTCGGGATTGCTTCGCGTAAAGCAACGTGGTCGCCACGCGACTTTACGTCGTCGCTCCGCTCCTCGCGATGACAGTAAGGAGCACTTATGGGGAGAGAGGAACAAAATCCCCCCAAAGCTGAGCTTAGCTCTGGCCAACCCCCCTTTTTTAAAGGGGGGAGCAGGGTGTAAAGCCCCGCGTAGAGCGGCGTGGCCGCAACGCGGCTTTACGCCGTGGGGGCCACGCCCCTTTACGGG
>JAHJXD010000051.1 GCA_018827685.1 Patescibacteria group bacterium | reverse complement strand
TAATGTTTTAATGCCCGCCCCACCAATCAGCGGGTTTAAAAAATTAAGCATTAAGACATTATTTAAAAATTACAAAATTAAAAATTTTTCAAAGTGTCTAATAAAATTTCAACAATTTATGTCTGCTCTAATTGCGACGCCCAGTTTCCTAAATGGAGCGGGCGTTGTTTAGAATGCGGCGGCTGGGGCGCTTTGCAAACGCAAACAATTGATCTTAAGGCTGCTGATAAAATAATATCTGTTAGTCCGGCAGAAGTAATAAATTTAGAAAAATTAGATAAACAAACCAACCTTGATCGTTTAATAACTAACATTCAAGAATTAGACAGAGTTTTGGGTAATGGAATTATGCCAGGATCTTTAATTTTATTAGGCGGTGAGCCAGGCATAGGCAAATCAACAATGGTCGCACAAATCGCTCAAACAATTAGCCAAAATAATGAAGTTATTTATGTAAGCGGCGAAGAATCGGCCAATCAAATTAAAAATAGATTTGACAGGTTATCGATTAATGCTGAAAAAATAAAATTTTTAAGCGAAACTAATGTTGAAAAAATTATTTCCACTGTTAATCAATTAAAACCAGGCTTAGTTATTATAGATTCAATTCAAACAATTTATTCATCAGCAATCGCCGGTGAAGCCGGAAGTATAAACCAAATACGCGGCTCTGCGATAAGTTTTTTAGAAACAGCTAAAAAAAATAATATTGCCATTATCCTAATCGGGCATATTACAAAAGACGGATTATTAGCCGGGCCAAAATCTCTTGAACATATTGTTGACACAGTGCTTTATTTAGAAACTGAAACCAACCATGATTATAGAATATTGCGCGCTACTAAAAATCGTTTTGGCTCAACCAACGAAATCGGCATATTTGAAATGACGGCAAGCGGATTTAAGCAAGTGCCTAATCCTTCTCTGATATTTATTGAAAAAAACCAAGAAATAACAGGTTCTGTAATTAGCTGTATTATTCAAGGAACCAGATCATTTTTAATTGAAGTCCAAGCCTTGGTTACTAAAACCGTTTTTGGCTATCCGCAAAGAAAAGCTTCTGGTTTTGATTTAAACAGATTACAGGTTTTAATCGCTGTTATGACTAAACGGGCTGGTTTAAATTTAACCAATCAAGATGTAATTTTAAATGTAGTAGGCGGTTTAAAAATTAATGATCCTGGCCTGGACTTAGCTGTTTGCATAGCTGTTGCTTCTTCTGTTTTAAACCAAGTAATTAAAAATAAAAATATTGTTTTGGGTGAAGTAGGTTTGGGCGGAGAAATCAGGCAAATAACAAGGCTTGAACAAAGATTAAATGAGGCTGAAAGGCTTGGTTTTGCCAAAGCCATAATTCCTGACAGCGTGTATGTTTCAAAAAAAATAAAGTTGATTAAAATTAAAAATTTAGCGGAGATTATAAAATATTTGGCACAAGATTAAAATGTTGTTTTAAGGGACTGTCCCTTTATATACTTAACACCACCAATTCCATATCTTCTTGTGGTAAATCTTTTTTGCTGATTTTTAATTTTTCTTCATGTCTTGGTTGAATGCCTAATTCTTTAATAAATTTTTCCACCCCATCAATATCAAGTTTAAGTCCTGGCAGTTTGTAATGCATGGGGATAACAATTCTAGGCTCAATCTGTGATATAATTTCCACTGCCATTGTCGCGTTAATTGTGTATTTACCGCCAACAGGAATCAGCAAAATATCAGTTCCTTCTAATTTTTCCAGCTGTTTAGTATCTAAAATATGTCCTAAATCGCCTAGATGAGTAATGGATATATCTTCTATTTCAATGCGGTAAATAATGTTTTTCCCGCGCTCAGCGCCATTTTTCTCGTCATGAGCGCTTTCTACGCCTTCAACAAATATGCCTTTGATTTCATATTCACCTGCTGTATTGATTATAAACGGATTATTGCGAATAGCGCCCGTGTTATTATGATCATGATGATCATGGCTTACAGTAACAATATCAGCCTCAAAGCGCGGCATTTTTAATCCTGTGTCATTATCATAAGGATCAGTAACCAATATTACGCCATCTTGTCCAATTTTATCCTGTAATTTAAAACACGATTGTCCTAGCCAGGTTATGTACATAAAAATTTAATTTTAAATTAATAAGCTGAGATTATAATACTTAGTTATTGTGTAAAAATATTATTTTTCAGCGTAGATCAGCGTAATTATCAGCGTTTGATCAGCGGAAACTTGGCTTAAAGTATGAATTTTATAAATCACCAAAATTGTGGACAAATAATTTTTACACAGAAACTACTTA
>JAHJXD010000050.1 GCA_018827685.1 Patescibacteria group bacterium | reverse complement strand
TAATCTGCTCCAGCGCCTTTTCAATATCATTGTCAAGCAGAGCTTGCCTAAAAATTGTGTATACTTGTTCAGGAGTATTTTTTGCAGGAACTTCTATATATTGAGGTGGAAATTTTTCTTTTAATTCTTGTTTTGTATACCATACACCTTCCCATTTAACTAAATCGCCTCGGTTAACCTGCCAATTCTTGTAAAAGAAAAGTGAGAAAAAAAGCATTAATACTATTCCAACAATAATCGCGATAATTTTAAAAATTTTTTTAAACATATTATAAACTAATACACGCGCCCTGTTCTAAAGTAGTTAAATAGCTTGACTCCATTAAACCGCAAACATTATATGATTTTTTAGTGCCATCATAGGTATAAATATAAACGCGGCTATTAGGTGGCACGCCGGCAAATTTTTGGGTTGTCTGATTCCAGCAAGTTGTATCATCATAGCCTAAACAGGTTCCTAATTTATTAACCGGATCTATGGGCAGGGTTATGCCCAATTCTTTACCTAAGGTGGCTGACCAGCTAGGCCAAACCGAAATGGACTTACCGACTACATAAGAGCCAACGGTTAAAGCAGGAAAATCGCCATTATGGGTTTTCCCGTAGTTGTCTAAAGCTATTTTAATTTCCGCTAAATCAGCCAAACGTTTAGTGTCTGCTCTGACGTTGTCTTTATCTTGCGACAACAGAATATTAGTATTAAATTCCCAATGAGACAAAAGCTGGCTGAAAACATCAATTGTCTTATTTTCTGCTTCCTGATTATAGGAAATTATATAAATATTAGTAAAAAAATTATTATTGGAAATATTGGCAGCATTAACATAAACCGTTCTGCCATCCCTAACCGCTTCATAACCGTCAATTACCAAAGACTGGGGCGAGCCTTGAATTTTAATATTTTTTTTATACCATCTTAACGGAGAATAATGGTCTGGATTAGGAACAACTCTAATGGCAATAGCGTCAGGGCTTGCTCCGGACGCAGTTAAGGAAGAAGTTTCTGCTATTTTAGCCGAATAACAAACCGCGAAAAACCACGTTATTATTAAAATTGTCGAAATTAAAATTAATTTACCGGCTTTCATATTTTAAAATTATTAAACTTATTGCGTAATTATTTCTTATTTTTTGCTTAAAATATTATTTACTATTATTTCCCCTTTATGATTATCTTTATCAATCCCGGCCGCGTTGGCTTCATCCGTGTCAATATGCATGGCCAATCTGGAGCAAGGGTCAATCCTGATTAAAACGTTTTCAAATAGCAAGTCGCGCAAGCCAATCGTGTCAACTTTAACACGGTCATAATTTTTTACTCCGAGTTCGGCCGCGGTCGCTGGATCAATATGAATATGTCTTAAAGCTAAAATCACGCCGCTGGCTAAATCAACTTGACCTTTAGGCCCGATTATTTTTACTCCGGGCGTGTGGTCTAAATTATCAGAATCTCTTACCGGCGGATTTAAACCTAGGGCGCGAGCTTCGGTTTTTGATACTTCGACTTGCGTTTGCGCGCGACATGGACCTAAAATTCTAACACCGTCAAGCTCTTTGCGCGGACCGACTAATTTAACGGTTTCTTTGGTCTCAAATTGTCCAGGCTGGGATAAATCTTTAAATTTTGATAATTCAAAGCCTTTACCAAATAATATTTCTAAATCTGGTTTTGATAGATGAACGTGGCGAGCCGATATTTCAATTGAAACTTTCATAATTATCTTTTTTACTTAATAAACCATTCTGCGCGCCTGGAACGCTAACTACTGAAGCAGCATTTTTTGAAGCTAAAAATAATGATTTTTTAATGTCTTGCTTATATAATTCCAGTCCGGCGACAAAAGCCGAACCAAAAGCATCTCCTACTCCAGTGGTATCGACGCGCTGTTTTTCTTTTATGATTGGCTGATGATAAATTTTACCTTCAGACATGACATCAGCTCCATCCAGGCCGGCGGTAATTACAACAATTTTAGAACCGTAAGAACTTAAAACTAAAAGTAAATTTTTTACATTATTTAAATAAACATGACTCTTATTTTTATATTTTTTATCAGACACAACTAATTCTATGGCTTCGTCTTTATTAATGATCAAACAGGTTGTTTTTTTAAAATATTTTCCTATGCCTTGTACGCCGGTTAATATCTGCCGATGGCCCGGATTCCATGCGATTTTTTTATTTTTTACGGAAAAAATATTTTCTAAATTATTTTTCCATTCTCCGGATAATGAAGTCAAATATATCCATTCGCTTTGATATAAAATTTCGGTTTGAAAATTATTAATAATTAATTCGTTGTTAGCCGCGCGGTTAGAAAAAACAATATGTTCGTTGGCAGGCCCGACTAATAAAAAAGAAAAGCCGGTTTCAATATTTTTAATTTTTTGCACTAAGGTTATGTCAACGCCCCGCTTTTGAAAATTATCTAAAATTTTCTGACCTCGAACATCTTCGCCAATAGCGCAAAGACAAGCTGTCTTAAAACCAAAATTAGCCAGACCAACCGCGACATTAGAGGCGCCGCCACCAAAACCAGAGAAAGACTTGTCAATCTTAATTTTAGCGCCATACTCAAAAGCCAATAATCTTTGCCTGATTAAATCTTTTTTGTTATTGATTAAAATTCCTTCGTTAGTATAAAAAGTTATATCTTCGGTCGCGCCGCCTATTGTTATAATATCATATTTCATAATTAGTTTCTGTGTAAAAATTATTTGTCTACAATTTTGGTGATTTATAAAATTCATACTTTAAGCCAAGTTTCCGCTGATCAAACGCTGATAATTACGCTGATCTACGCTGAAAAATAATATTTTTACACAATAAACAATTAGAGTTAGCCACAGTTCTTTAATAGCTCTTTGGTAAACTTTTTAATCTCCGGACCGATGTCGGCGCGATCAAAAGCATATTTTAAATTAGTTTTCATGTAATTCAACGGGTCGCCGGTAGTCAGCCATTCGCCGTGTTGAATTTTCTTGGCGTAAAATTTACCGCCTTGTTTAACATATTGTTTAATAGCGTCAACAATCCAAAGCTCATTGTTTTTACCCAATGGCAAATTTTTTAAAATATCAACAATTTCTTGATTTAAAATCATACGACCAAAATCAGCGAAGCAGGATGGCGCTTCTTTAATGCTGGGTTTTTCAACTATATCTTGAATTTGCATACTGTGCTTTTTTATTTTAACAATGCCATAGCGAATTACTTCTTCTTTAGGTACTTTCTGCACGCCGATCATTAGGTGGCCGGTTTTATTATGATCATCCGCCATTTGTTTGGCAAAAGGAACTTTTGACTTCACTAAATCATCGCCCCAGACAAACATAAACGGTTCATTTTTAACAATGCTGGCCGCTGATAAAACCGGCGTACCATTGCCATACGGCCCTTTTTGCCTTACATAAATAAAATTGGCTAGATTGGCAATTTTTTTTATCTCTTCTATTAATTTATCTTTACCGGCTTTTTTTAAATCATCAACCAATGCCCAATTATAATCAAAATGATCTTCTAGCGGCTTCTTGTCCCACTTAGTGACTAAAACTATATCTTCAATGCCTGCGGCCACCAGCTCTTCCACTACTAACTGAATAATCGGTTTGTCAACAATCGGCAACATTTCCTTTGGCATTGTTTTAGTAGCAGGCAAAAGTCTTGTGCCTGATCCAGCAACAGCCACCACTGCTTTTGTTATTTTTTGCATAATCTATAATTAGTTATTGTGTAAAAACATTATTTTCTGCGTAAATCCGCGTAATTATCCGCGTTAATCAGCGGAAAATTGGTTTAAACTACAAACTCTATAATTATCAAAATTGTGGCAAGAATATTTTTACACAGCAACTATTTAATTAATTTTCCACTTCCATAGATATCTTGCCCATGATGCTAGATGGTGCCAGGCGGCTTTATTTTGATAAAACCAATACCATGGCAAACGCGCGCTTTGCCGACCATGATTATGAATAATAGCAACTTCCGGATTATAGACAACTTTCCAACCGCCTTGCCAAAAACGCTTGCATAAATCAGTATCTTCAAAATAAAGAAAAAATTTTTCATCATATAAACCGATTTGCTTTAGAGCCGAAGCGCGGCAGAATAAAAAAGATCCTAAAAGCCAATCCACTTCGCGCGCCCTGTCTTTATTATAATCCTTATATAAAAATCTGTCTAAATTCTTTTTAGCATAACTTATTTTACCTAACGGGGTGCGCCTAGACAATGGCGTAATTAATCCGGGCCAGCGGAAACAAGAATTCTGAACCGTATTATCAAGATTAAATTGCTTAGGTCCAACCACTCCGACTTGAGAATGGTTTTCCATGTAAACAAACAATTTTATAAAAACATCTTTACCGATCAAAGTATCAGGATTTATTATTACAATATATTTTCCTTGAGCAATTTTCGCGCCCTTATTATTAGCCGCTCCCAAGCCAATGGTTTGGCTGTTCATGATAAATTTTATTTCTCCAAATTGCTTTAAATCATCCGCTTTTAAGTCGCCGGAATAATTATCTACCACAATAATTTCATAATCCAAACCAGGCCAATCAGCTTGCCTGATAGACCGAATGCAGTTTAAGGTTAGGTCTTTAGATTTATAATTAACTATTATTATGCTTACACCCATAAAAAATTTCTAATTTTTAATAGACGATTACCATACAATCAAAACTTTTATTATTTTCCAATAAACGTTAAATATCATGTTTGCGGCTTTTAATCGCGCGTCCCCTATTTCCTGATACCAAATTTTTCCGGAAAATAATTTTATAATATTTTTATCAGACAAAATCCTGGCGCTTTGAATTTTTTTCCTTTCTGACATAATATGCCGCCAGTTTTTAAGCTTTAAAAAATATTTATAAACATTGATTTTTTCTTTAAACCAGCCGCCTTTTAAAGCAAAAAGTATTAAACCAATTTCCATAACTAGAAACGCCGGCGCGATTAACAAGAGCGTGGCAAAACGATAATTTTTCAGTATGACCACAATTCTATTTCTGTCCATCCAATAATATTTTTTAATGCTGCGGCAAAATTCATATTTATGGTAAACTACGGCTTGTCTTGCTAAAACGCAACTGAAACCTGCCAGCCAAATGCGCCAGCCCAAATCTTGATCTTCATTATACATCCAAAATTCTTCATCAAACAGCCCGACTTTTTCTAAAACCTGACGCGTAAACAAAACAGCCGCGCCTGATGGATAACAAATTTCATCGTCATTGCGAGAAGCTTCATGCTCGTGGCGACTCGGCAATCTCACATACTCTTCTCTATAACCGCTAGCATACCCAAATCCTAAAAAATGCGTCACATTGCCCAAACTATTAATTTTTTCTTTCTCTTGCCACAACATTATCCGCGCCTGAACCGCTCCGACTTGGGTAGGTTGTATTTCCACCGCTTCCACCATCTTGCTTACACATTCACTTTTTACCACCATATCTATATTAAATAAAATAATATAATCAAACCCCTGCGCCATGGCCAATTTTATACAATCATTATTTCCTTTGGCAAACCCGTCATTATTTTTGTTTCTGATAATCTCAAAATTATTTGTATTTTGTTCCATTAAAATATTTCTCACATATTCATAACTTTCCTCCGTACTTTCATTATCGGTTATAAAAATTTTCATCTCGCCGGCATAATCCTGTTTTTTTATACTATCAATGTATTCTGCTAAATATTTCTTAGCATAGTCTTGCCAGTTGAGAGTAATTATAGCAATTCTTTTATTCATAAAAAGACAAGTTCCAAAATGTGGTTTACAAAAATTAAAAAATATTTTATCATAACAGGGTTACTTATGCGGGGTCGTCCAACGGTAAGACAGCGGCCTTTGAAGCCGTTTATCATGGTTCGAATCCATGCCTCGCAGCCAACGCGTGAGCAATGTTCCTAATACAAATGTTTTGATTCATTATTAAGGCAAAATAATACACTCAAAGAATTAAACTTTCGAATATTTGCCCACCGCCACCAAACTGGCTAAAACATTAATTAAACTTGCGGCTAAAAATTCCAAACCAAAAATTAACAAAAAATTACTATTATAATAATCCAACAAATTAACTTCAAAACCGGAAAAAAATGTTGCTAAATAAGGCTGGATTAAGCTTAAAAACGGATACATAATTATTATTATTGTAATCACTCCTAAAAACGCATAAATCATTCCTGAAATCAAATAAGGAGCGCGTATAAACCAGGTAGAAGCGCCCACAAGTTTCATGATGCCGATTTCCCGCTTATGAGTAAAGATGGCGACACGCACCGCATTATAAACTACAAGTATTGTTATTAAAATAAACAACGAACTTACAAACAGGCCGGCTTGGTTGGCTTTCTCGGCAATGTTATTAATTTTCGCCAAAATAGCCTTATGGTCGTCAAAATTCCTTGATTCAATTATATTATTGTTAATCTTATTCAAACTAACGATTAATTCATCATAATTATTAATATCTTTCGGTTTAATTATTAAACTCGGAGACAAGGGATTTTTCCCCAATTCTAATAAAGCTTGTAATATCTCCGGATTATTTTTGTGTTTTTCCCTAAAACTTTCTATAGCGGCTTGTTTGGAAATATAATCAATTTGTTTAACCGAATCAAGATTACTAATTTCACTCTTCAAAGCTAAAATAAGATTTTCCTGCGCATCGGATTTTAAATATAAACTAATATCAACTTTTTCTTTAACCGAACTTACCGTGGCTGTAGTTAATATGTTAACCGCCAACAATAAATTAACGGAAAATAAAGCCAGGGTAATAATTATTATTGTAATAATTGATAACCAAATATTGCGAACTATATCCTGCAAACTAAATTTTATAACTCTTAAAAAAGATAATAAAAACATAAAATATTAATAAAGCGGTTATAAAGCATATTTTCCCACCGCCTGATCTCCAACAATTAGCCCATTATCTATAGTAATTACTCTTTTCCTTAGTTTATTCACCACTTCTCGATTATGAGTCACGAGTACGACTGTGGTTCCAAACTTATTAATTTTCTGCAAAATTTCAATAATTTCATCAGCGTTGATTGAATCTAAATTACCAGTCGGTTCGTCGGCTAAAAGAATTTTTGGCCGATGTATTAAGGCGCGGGCGATCACGACGCGTTGCTGTTCGCCGCCGGAAATTTGTAGCGGATAACGATTCATTTTATTCTCCAGCCCCACAATTTTTAAAACTTGCGGCACAATATTATTTATTTTGCGTTGCGGCTCGCCGCAAACTTGAAGGGCGAAAGCGACATTTTCAAACAATGTCTTTCTGTACAATAATTTAAAATCCTGAAAAACCACTCCGATTTGCCGGCGTAAACTCGAAACTTCCGCTTGACCGATATCAGTAATATCCCAACCTCCGACAATAATTTTTCCTTCATCAGCCTTTTCCTCGCTAATCAAAAGCTTAACTAAAGTAGTTTTGCCGGTTCCTGATTGACCGACGATAGAAACAAATTCCCCTGGCTTAATATGTAAATTTATTTTATGCAGCACTGTAATATCTGGAGGGTAAATTTTTGAGATATTTGATAATTTAATCATATTTAATCATATTTAATCATATTTAACGAGATGGTTTCAAATTGCAACAGAAATAGTTTTAAAATCATCTCAAAGTATATTTTAATAATTGTTCAGTTTGATCAAAACTATTTTGCCGGCTATCCGCGCCCATGATGACAGCAATCACTTGCTTGCCTAAATTATTTTTCGCTCGCGCCATTAAACAATATTTGGCTTCATCAAGATAGCCGGTTTTAGAACCAGTGATATTTAAACTGCTTACCTGCAAAAGTTTATCTGTGTTAGTTAGAGTATGAACTTTTTTAGTATTTAAAGTAGTAAATTTATACTGATACATAATGCTGGCTTTTTGAATAATTGGATTAGTATAAACTTCTTTAGTTATTATAGCATAATCAAACGCCGAACTCACATTTTCCCAAGCTAATCCTGTAGGCTCAATAAAGTGCGTGGAAGTAGCGTGCCAGAGACTAACTTCTTGATTCATTTTTAATATAAATTCATCTCTTTTAAGGCCGCTAACACGCACTAAAGTTTCAATAACATTATTGGCCGATCCAACTAAAGCCGCGTACAGCAAATCCTGAATAGTTAAAATATCGCCATCAGCCAATTTTAATCTAGCTGATTCCCATTTATTAACATATTTATAATTATATTCTTCGTCTTTAACGCTATAAATTACTTGTTTATTTAAAGTTGGCCTAGTATCAAGAAAAACTTTTATGGCTACTAGTTTTGTTAAACTGGCTAAAGGCAAAACGCTGGTAGCATTTTTTTGCCAAAGTATTTCGCCGGTTTGCTCATCCATGGCTATGGCTGATTTGGCTGTAATTAAAAGTTCCGATTTAGCGCCGCGTTCGGGTATATTTAAAATTTTATTATTTTCCGGGACAATATTAATCGGCTGAACTCTTACATTGATTATACCGGAGTTAGCAGGAGATATTTTGGTAAAAGCTGCTTTATCTAAATCAATTACTCGGTCAGGATAATTTTTTCTATCTGGGCCAAAATCATTTATTGTCACATCAACAAATTTATTATTAGCCGTATTATAAACGCGCAATTTTGAACCTTTAGGAAAATCAGGCGAAGCAGCGAATAAACCGCCTTTATGTTTATACCAGCTGGCTTGGCCGACCACCAAAGCTTCTGGATTAGTGAAAACCGCGATTCGAGCGAAAGGCAAATGGATTAAAAAACGCACGAATGATTTATCAAGATAATCGATCGTTGGCAAAGGCCGCCAAGAAGAATAATTTTTATCATAATAAAAAACTTGTTTATAATAATTTGAGACTTGATTATAAGAAAGTTGTATATAAAAAGGTTTTTTATTGTCATAAGCCGCTTTATTTTTAAATTCAAATTGATAAACTTTACTTATTCTTTCCAGTTGCCACGGATTATCAATTGTTTCATTTAATTCAACCACGTCAACTCTGGTAGACTCATTTAATACTCCTGGGACTAAAGAAAACTTAATCGCATTGTCAAAAGTGCTAACCGTATAGCCTTTATTAACAGTTTGTTTGTCTAAATTTATAAAATAAGAACGATGTTCTATAGACTGGTCTGCTCCTGCCGCATAAACAAAACTACCTGCCGTTTGCGCCAGTATTAATGTTAAAAAAAATATCGTAATTTTATAAAATTGCCAAATTTGACTTTGCCGCTTCATGTAAATATAATTATAGCATAATCGCGAGTATAGTATAATGGCAGTACGCGACCTTCCCAAGGTTGAGGCACGGGTCCGATTCCCGTTACTCGCTCCAGTATCAAACTTTCGTCTTTTTTACCCAGCGTTTCGGATGGTCTGAAAAACAAAAACTTTTCCGCTCGGGCGTGGCGGGAAGGAAAGGTTGGGGGGAAGGAATTTTTGCCCGCCCTCGCTTTCCGCCGCCGCCGAATTTCGTATTTAACAAAGCGAAACGCGTCATCAACAGCATGGTTGCGGTCATCACAATTGCTCTGAGTTTAGATTTTATTAAAGTTAATACTACCTATCTGTATTTTTCCATTTCAGTATACACTTCATCCCTCCCTTCTTGCATTTCTTTTGATAGGCAAATAGTGGAAAAATTTACACAATCAGCGGGAGTATTAATTTGTTTCTTGTTAACGCAAATTTTAGCTTCATCTGACCACCTTGGACATGCAAAAGCTCCATCAACATCGGGTGTGTCAAACATGCACGAATCATAAGCGTCCTTTTCGTCTTCCTTTGTGGCACCTTCGGCATAAGAAGCACACTTGGCGTATTTTTTGCAAGCTTCTTCACAACTAGTTGAAATTATTTCTTTTTCTTTTGGTTTTTCATCGCAAAGTGATTTCAAGCCGTCTAATGCCGAGCTGATTTTTACTTCCAATTCGATCATTTTTTGAAGTGGTGTAGCATCAACATTTTCCTTGGAGTCCGATGGTTGTACTTCGTATAGTTCAAAGTTTTCCGGCATGAAATCGGTCGGTATTTCTGGTGATCCGGGGGGAATAGGATTGCCATCAAAATCCAACGGCCACCCTGGGGGTGGAATAGGCTTGCCAGTATCAAAATCCAACGGCCATGATCCTGGTGGAATAGAATTGCCATCAAGATCCAGCTCCTATGATCCGGGTACCATAGGCTTCCCATCATAATCTCGCGGACATTCTCCTGGGGGAATAGGATTGCCATCAAAATCCAACGGCCACCCTGGGGGTGGAATAGGCTTGCCAGTATCAAGATCCAACGGCCATGATCCTGGTGGAATATCTTTGCCACCAAGATCACCCGGCATCCAGGATCCAGGTCGCGCAACTTCGCCATTATAATCTCTCGCACATGCTCCGAATGGTTTTGGTTGATATTCACTTCTTTGCATTAAGTTGTCAATTTTGCGTTTATGCAGGTCGCTTAGTTTATTTTCAAGTGCCTGTATTTGATTTGCAAAGTCCTTAGAACTTCCACAACTACTCAATAAATTAGCTTTTGTTTTTGGGTCTTCTATTTCTTCTAAAAGTTCCTGATAATTTTTTAGCAAAGAGTCATCTAATAAAGAGCTTTGTTCTGGCGAATTGGAAAGATAAATTGCAATACCCGTCGCGATTACGACAGTTGCTATTCCGCCGATTAAAATTGTTTTTGGTAAAGTCATATATTTATTATAATCCGCACTTGTCGGTCATTGCCTCGCAATCAAATGCCGTGATCATACATTCAATTTTGTCCGCGCTCCAATCAGAACATTTTTTAAGGCATGAATTATAACGGCCCCCAGCTCCGGATGACACTTCGATGGCCATCTCCTCTGCGGTTAAACAGCTCATAACATATTTGCCGCAAGCCGCTTCGCAATCACTGGAGACTTCTTTTTGTTCTGGTTTTTTTATTTCCGGGATAAGCAGTTCGGAAATTAATTCTGGTTTTTGAGTTAGCGCCTCGCAAGATTTCGCGCCAAGCAAATGCTCTTTAGTTTCTTGGCTGAATTTTGGACATTTTGTTTCGCAAGTTTTTTGGTCAATCAAAGACGGACAAGCCGTTTTGGCGCTAGCGCAAAGTTGGGAACATTCAGAATCTACCGGCAACTGACTATTATTTTTGTTTAACAAAATAAAACCGGCTACTCCGGCTACCACGACAATGCCGGAAATGGCAATAATAAGATTTTTGTTCATAAGATTTAATGTTTATTTATATTTTACTTTAATAAATCGACCTTTGATTCTTCTAAAATTTTAAATCCTTAAAAGATAAATTAAAACTTAAATTGTTCGCTAAACTTACCAATAACCGGCAATGGTTTTTGTTCGCCTTTAGCCGCGGTCATAATTCCGATAACCATTAGAACAACTAAGGCCAAATATAACAGACTGTCTATCCACAATAAAGACCAAGGTAAAATCGAAGCAATAATATTCGCTACAACCCAACCAATAAAAAGAAGTAAACCTTGTTTAACATGATACTTAACAAAAGGATCATTTTTCGCTTCTGTTAAAAGCGGAATAAAGAAAAGAATATAGGCAACAATTGCCATGCCAGTGTTCTTTTCTTTTTTCGGCGGAACTTGCGGTTGAGATTCCGGGGTTTTAGTTTGAGTATTTTCTTCCATAGCTTTATTAATTTGAATTAATTAATTTATTGAATCGACCTTTTTAATTTTATTACAAAAATATTATTTTATCAACTCATCAACGCCGACTTCAAGCGCCTTGGCGATTTTTTTTAATGTTTCAATCGTGGGATTGTTTTGTTTTCCTGCTTCAATGTTAATAATCGTATTATTAGACACATCAGCAAGCCGAGCTAACTTCTCTTGAGATAAGCCCGTTTTCTTTCGTAATCGCTTTACGGTTTTTGCTATGTTGTTTTTACTTGACTCTACCATATTTTATTAGTAATATTAAATTGTGGTATAATGATCATATGTTTAAATTTCCTAACTACAATATAATATTACCAAAATATTTGGAAATAGTAAAGAAAAAAGGGAGTTCCTTGGCGTTGCCCGCGAATGGGTTGGGTGGGTCAAGGGCAACATCTTCTTTGGTGGCGCATTTTGCTTTGCAAAATACAGCATCAAATTCCGCCGAAAAAAAGAATCGTCCCAGCGAGGGCGTGGCGGAAGGGGGGTTTGGGGGTAATTCCGCTTTTCATTTGCGAAATCAAAATGAGGCCAGTCCCGCCGTCCTGCTCGTTGAGAGCAGAACCCCGCACAAAAGTTTTCTTTTCCTTTTACCTGCCCGCCGAAGCCTCGGCACAGGCGGGGAAGAAAAAAATCGGCACACACAAATTAAAAAATGTGAAGAAAACTTTTTTGCGGGGTGGCGAGGTTTCCGAGCGACGGCGGGGGTGCCTGCCCGCCAAAGCTTTAGCGTCGAAGGGGCTTCCTTATTGGGGGTTTTGCTCAAAAAATATTCGAACTTTGTCCAACAAACACCGCTAATTTTCACTTTTTGTGAAATCGTAAGATGTTTCCTCGGCGCGAAGCGCCTCGGCATGGTATTTTTCCGCAATTTTGAAGGCATTTTTGAAATCCAAAAACAGCGTCCGCTCGGCAATGCGGAAGTTCGAACTTTTTTTGACGAAAATCCCAATGCTGAATTTTGAAATCCAATCGCTCGGGCGTGGCGGGAAGGAAAGGTTGGGGGGAAGGCCCCGAAGGAGTCGCTTTGCGACCCTACGGGGTAAAAATTTTTGCCCGCCCTCGCTTTCCGTTTCCAATTTTTTTCCGCCGCCACCGAATTTCGTGCCAGTTGAAAACTGGCGCGCCGCCTAAAAAAACTTTTTCAACTCCTCAAATCCGTAAGAATTTTTGGCAATCTTTTCAATATAATCAATATCTATATTCCCATTTTTGTACGGAGTCGGAATCGTCATTTTTTTCAATTTTGAAAGATTTAATTTTCTGTAATAATTATATCTCCATTGATGATTTTTTATCATTACCCCAATATAAAATAACAAGTAAGGATTATACTTCTCTTTCAAGGTGAGGACGGCATTATCGCCACTTGTGATAAAATCATCAAATTGAAAAAATGTCTCTCCGACACTACCATTGAGAGCCACAGTTAAACATTTTGCTTTAGTGTTTGGTTCTTCATTTACAAAATTAGAAATGCCATTATTTTTTGAAGTTGTGGTTACATAGGGCGTGCCGTTTTCTTCCAAAGCATTTTGAGGCAAAGCTGTCTTTTTTTGAATATCGCACAGATCGCTAACCTTGATTAACTTAATATTTTTATTTTCCAAAACTTTTATCTTTTTGCTTTTTTCAGGAAGAAATTTTTTAGAAAGTTTATTATAATTTAATTTGCTTTCTATTAAGCTAATTTTTTGCGTTGCCAATCTTTCAGGAGTAATTTGTCTCCCATATCTATATTTCCACTTATTTAATCTTATTTGAAATGCTACTTGGAATAATTCCTCTTTTGACAATTCTTTTTGCGGAATTAAAACCATGCAATTATTATCTACCGAGCAATCATTATTTTGTACGAATGCTTGACCGATTGTCCCAACTCTTGGAACAGTGATTAGCGGGGCCTTATAATAATTTTCTATGGCAAAAAATCCAAAAACTCCATTATCATCGCCTTTTGATGAAATCAAAATATTGCCACCAATATCTTCCTCTAGTGGCTCCTTATTTTCAAATTCCTTTTGTCCGTATTCTATTTTAAATAATTGTCCGATTGTTGTTATCATAGCTATTTTTTACCCTCAAGTTTATCGGAGTATTTAATTTTAAACGCAAGAGCTTCTTTTATCATTTCTTCAACCCCATTTTCTATTTCGTTTAAAGCAGGGATTTTACTTTCAATATATGCCTCCGGCACTAACTCAACACCAACATCAGATTTATCTAGCAAACATATCTTTTTAAATTCCGGCACATCTTTAAGGTTTAGGTTTTGATTTGCTAAAAACCCTCTTAACTCGCCTCCAACTTCTTTAAGCGTATTCTCGCTATTTTCAACTATAATTCTTTTACCTTTCTTCTTGCGAAATCCGTCATAAATTGCTCTTGCAAAATAAACTTTCTGACTATTAAAATCATGAGGAACGCCCTTTTTAATGAAAACGCCGATTGTTCCAACGCTTATAGGATAAAAAAGGTCTTCTGGAAATGTTACAACAGATAGCACGGTATTATTTTCTAATAGGTTTTTCCTCCAATTTTTACCAGAACTTTCAACCATAACGGAAATAGGAACGACAACAAAAAGAATACCGCCGTCTTGCATTTGCGACAAAGCATAATCTATAAATTGACTTTCCTTTTGATCGCCTTGCTTAAGAGCAAATGGCGGATTCATTAAAACTTTTGTGATAATAGGATTTCGAGGTAGATTATTATTCCTAGGATCAAATTTACCAGTTGTAACGCTTTCTTTGATTGTTTTCTCAATATTTTTTTGAAAACAATTACCTTCGCTCATATTATTTTTTCCGTCACCCCTAAAAATCATATTTACCAAGGCCAAAGCGACAACTTCGTCATCTTGTTCTATTCCAAAAATGTGATGATTTTTAAATTCATCAACTTGCTTTTCTGTTGCGTTATTACGCACATGATCAAAAGCTGATACCAAAAAACCACCCGTTCCACAAGTAGGGTCTAAAACATAGTCGTTTGGCTTAACATCTAAAACCTCAACCGCAAATTTAGTTATATGTCTTGGTGTCAATACAATACCTATTTCTTTTGCTCCATTTCCGTATTTCAAAAATTTTTCATAAAATTCACCCAAAACATCTTTTCCGGAAGCCATTGCATTTCTAATATCTAAGGTTTGGAGCTCTTTAAGAGTTTCTATTATGGCTTGTCTGTATTTAATATGATTTTCGGCACTTGGAGGCAGTTCTAGTTTTAGAAAATCAATAAAATTTTCTTTTTTTACTTCCCTTAATTTTTGCTTTATAAGGGTGTTTATGTTTTCTACTAAAACACTGGTCGTCCCTGTCTTTAAATTAACTTCTTCGTCAACCGAGAGCGAGAGCACGAGTCCAGCAATAAATCTTGCACGCTTGTTTTTGTTTATTCCAGCATTATGAAGAATTTCGTTGATTTCTTCTGCGGCACTAATATATTTTGCCTCTGGAAGATCGGGAAATTCAAGCCAATTAATTGTATCGTGCTCTAAAATATACTTAGCTTGATTTTTGGAAAGTAAAATATTTTTAGTTTTCCCATTGAAAAGAATGGTTTCCCATTTTCCTTTTCTTAAATATTTATTTATTACTTTATATCCGTCTGTGTCGTTGCCGGCTACGCCGGAAGCAATAATACATTTTATTTTCCCGCTCTGATTAATTTTTTTGGCGTATTGGTCAATCGCTTCGTTTAAAGCAGTATCAATCTCTTTTTTATCCCTTTTGCTTTCTATCGCCCAAAATTCATTTTCGTTCAATTTAACAACCGCCTCAGGCATATCTCTAACGAGATATTTTTTTAATTCTTTATGTGCTAAAACTTCATTTTGTTTATAAACTTCACCGTCAGCAACACGAGCGGGATTTTTTACATTCCAACCAAGTTTTTCTAATTCCTCTTTTATGTAAGTGTAGGCATCAACCTCACTATTTTTTGGTTTGTTGGAGTGCATATTTTTATTTTTGGTTTAATAAACTATCCACAGTAACATCAAGGGCTTTTGCAATAAGCCTTAATGTTTCAACTCGTGGATTTAATGTTGCACCGGATTCAATTTTGATAATTGTATTATAAGTTACTCCGGCAAGCTTAGAAAGCTTATCCTGCGAAATGCTCTTTTTCTTGCGATATTTTTTTATATTTTGGGCTATCATATTAAAATATTCTTTGTGGATAGTAAATATTTACTATTACTTTATGATATACTATAATTAAGATATGTTATCCACACCTATATACATAATATCACACTTTAATATTTTTCCCAAAATAGGGAGCTTGTTTATGTTGTGTGCGCACGGGAGGGCGGGGCAAACACAACATCTTTTCTCTTGGCGGCGCATTTCGCAAAGCGAAATACGAAATTCGGCGGCGGCGGAAAAAAATTGGAATCGGAAAGCGAGGGCGGGCAAAAATTTTTACCCCGTAGGGTCGCAAAGCGACTCCTTCGGGGCCTTCCCCCCAACCCCCTTCCTTTTTGCCCGCCCGAGCTTAAAAGTTTTTCAAAATTCAATTTCCGGATTTTCGTCAAAAAAAGTTCGGATTTTAACCAAAAGGCACCGCCAATTTACAATTTCAGCGTTTTATAAAAACAGAGGTTTCACCTCTGTAACCCCTCTGTAACCCTCAAAGACCTATAGTCATAGATAAAAGAGAAAGACTTGGAGATTTTGAAGGAGACACGGTTAAATTAAATGGTTTAGAAGGATTTTA
>JAHJXD010000084.1 GCA_018827685.1 Patescibacteria group bacterium | reverse complement strand
GATTTGAAATCGAATTGGCTTTTCTACAAGCGTGCATTTGTGGAGGATTCGGAAGATGAATGAAAATCGGAACCTTGTGGAACTCAATATTGAACTGAGCGCGGAATTCAGTCGTTATCTTTTTGATCATCCGGAATTTTCGGACCGGATACCGCCTGATTCTGAAATTATCTTAGTGCCTGAATTTGATGCTGAATTGAGGGATTACAATTTATCATTGGGGAAAGCAATCGAGGCGGAAGGAGAAAAGGCAAGGACTGAGTGCTGAGGACTGAGTAAAAGCAATGATCAGCAAATATGAAGCACTCAGCACTCAGCACTCAGCACTCAGCACTATGTTTTACTCAGCACTATTTTTTAAAACGCTAAATTTAAAGACCTGACCCCCACTCTGCGCCGAAAGGGAGCAAGGACATGAACATACAGGAAATCAGACAGACCCTCGAAAAAAACTCGGAATACATAAAAAAAACCTTCTTCGTGAAGGAATTTGGCGTGTTCGGCTCCTATGTCAAGGACGAACAGAAGCCGGAAAGCGACGTCGACATCCTTGTGGCATTTGAGAGTGGCCACAAGGACTTCTTCAACTACATGCGTTTGAAATACTGCCTTGAGGAACTTATCGGAAAGAAAGTCGATCTTGTCATCAAAGAGGCCGTGAAATCCCGCTTGCGGGACAAAATTTTCAGCGAGGTTGTCTATGTCTGACGAGGGAAGAGATTACGTTCTTTTCCTGGAAGACATTGTTGAAGCGATTGGAAAAATCGAGATCTACTCCGGGGACCTCTCGTTGGATGAATTTCGGGCCAACGCAATGGCTGTAGACGCCGTCATCAGAAACTTTGAGATTATCGGGGAGGCGGCAAAGAACATACCAGTGAAAGTCAAAGAGAAGTATCCGAATGTCGAATGGAAGGAAGCAGCCGGTTTCCGGGATGTTTTGATTCACGCATATTTCGGAATCGACGTGGAAGCGGTATGGGATACGATAAAAAATAATGTCCCCATGTTTAAGTTGCACGTTTCCCATGCACTGCAATCTGAGAAGCAAGAGAGAGTCCAGCCCGTGTGAAACGCCAAATTAAAAGACCTGACCCCCAAAACTACTGAGTGCTGAGTGCTGAGTGCTGAGGACTGAGTAAAGGCAAGGACTGAGTGCTGAGGACTGAGTAAAAGCAATGATCAGCAAATTTGAAGCACTCAGCACTCAGCACTAAGCACTAAGTCCTCAGCACTAAGAATTTCAAGACCTGACCCCCAAATAATGGTATAAAATTCAGGAACTGATATCACGTGACCAGTAAATACAAAAAACTTTTCTTCCAAATTTTGCGCGGGGCTTCAGACGCAAATATTCCTTTCGATGATCTTCGGAATCTTCTGCTGCGGTTGAGGTTTGAAGAGCGGATACGCGGAAGTCATCACAACTTCAGAAAAGATGGCGTTGAAGAGAAGATAAACCTGCAAAGGGACAATGGGAAAGCCAAGGTTTATCAGGTACGACAGGTCAGATCGGTCATTTTGAGATACAAAATGGGAGGAGATCTGTAGATGGAAAAGTATGAAATTATAATCTTTTGGAGTGAAGAGGATCAGGTTTTTGTCGCCGAGGTTCCTGAGTTGCCTGGCTGTCTGGCGCATGGGGACACTCAGGAAGCGGCATTGAATAACGCAAAAGACGCCCTTCGTTTATGGATTGATACGGCGCTGGAATGCGGCGACCCTGTTCCGGAACCGAAGGGGCGCCGCCTCGTCTATGCGTAAAGCTGACGGCGATCACCGAGGATGACGTGCAAAACGCTAAATTTAAAGACCTGACCCCCAAAACTACTGGGTGCTGAGTGCTGAGGACTGAGTAAAAGCAAGGACTGAGTAAAAGCAATGATCAGCAAATATGAAGCACTCAGTCCTCAGCACTCAGTCCTCAGCACTCAGCACTCAGCACTATGTTTTCCTCAGCACTCAGCACTCAGTCCTAAGTCCTCAGCCCTAAGTCCTCAAGGATCATGATGTAACAGGTGTAGTTATTGCCGCGCCGGCCGCCCTTCATTTTGAAATCGCAGAAAAAGCCTTGCAAGTCGGCAAGCACGTCTTTGTGGAAAAGCCTCTGTCCCTCACCCGCGGGGACGGCGAAAAGTTGGTCCGCCTGGCTGGAAATATCCGATGTGGTGGATAGGGAGTTATGTTGAATCTGAATGACGATTTGCCCGTTTGGCAACAACCTGAATCAAGACGGTTGGAATTCAAGGAGAATTTCCCGTCGGGAAATCAGATTGCCAAAACTGTTATTGCCTTCGCCAATGGCGCCGGTGGCCGGATTGTCTTCGGCATTAGAGATAATCCAAGAGAAATCTCAGGCATCCCGGATGAGGGAATCTTTCCTCTGGAGGAACGCATCGCCCAGCATATCGCCGATCAATGCGCCCCGTTGATCATCCCGGATATTTACATCCAGGCATGTGAGGGCAGGAATTTGCTGGTGGTCGAGGTATTTTCCGGATTCCAGAAACCTTATTATCTAAAATCAAAGGGGAAGAGCGGGGGGATCTATGTCCGCATCGGGTCTGCCAATAAACTGGCCTCTGAAGATGTGCGGGAGGAACTGGAACGTCAGCGTCGCAAAATTTCCTTCGATGCTGTGCCTGTTTTCAATCTTTCTTTCGCAGAAGTTGATCTGACACAGTTTCAAAATGATTACCGGAAAGCCACGGGGCGAATCTTGGAAAATGATCAGCTTAAAAACTTGGGGTTGCTTTTTCAGGATCGAGATCAGTGGTTTCCCACTCAGGCCGCGGTCTTGTTATCGGAGTCGCCGGTTCGCAAACAACTTTTTCCTTACGCCAAGATCGAGTGTGCCCGATTTAAGGGAACGGACACAAGTGTGTTTCTCGACCAGATGTCCATAGAGTGTCCCATCTATGCCGCCGTGGAACCATGTCTGGCCTTCATCAAAAAGAATATCGCACTTTCTTCGCAAATTGCAGAAGTATACCGGAAAGATCAATGGGAGTATCCCCTGGAGGCAATCCGGGAAGCCATCAGTAACGCCATTATTCATCGTGATTACGCTATTCTGGGAAGCGACATCAAGGTGGCAATTTTCGACGATATGCTGGAGATTACCAGCCCCGGAGCGTTACCGGACACCATGCCCATTGAGAAGTTGGGAACAGGACGCTCGGAAATCAGGAATCGCGTTCTTGCACCAATTTTCAAAGATTTGAAACTTATTGAGGCATGGGGTACGGGTATCCAGAAGATGCAAAAAGCGCTTGAGAACCGACAGGAGATCGAGCTTATTTTGTCGGAAACAGGCCGTGCCTTCCAGGTGCAATTCAAAAAGAAGCCAAACCCTGCACACATTGCGGACAGAACAACGGTCTTTAAAACCGTACAGGTACCGTACAAGATGCGTACAAGTACCGTACAAGATGCGTACAAGCTTAAAGTTCTTGATTTCTGCCGTGAACAAAGATCCATGCAGGAGATGATGACTTACATGAACCTCAAGCACCGCGCCAGTTTCCTGATCAATTACATTCACCCCCTGTTGCAGGATCAACTGATCTCCCTGACCGTACCGGATAAGCCGAAAAGTCCCAGACAAAAATATATCGTCACGGAAAAAGGACAGGGTGAACTTAAGCTTGAATAAAGGAGCAAATCCTAAGGTGACGCGCGTCGAGATGGCACAATTATTGGGAAAAAGTCAGAATACCATTAAGGATCATCTCGCCAGGCTTAGATCGGAAGAACGGGTGGAACGTATCGGAAGTGACCGGGACGGTTATTGGAGAGTGAAGTGAGAAATGAACCTACTCCCCTCGTTGCCCCCGAAAAACGCTAAATTTAAAGACCCCAATGAATGAGTAATGAGCAATGAGCAATGAGCAATGAGTGATGAGCAATGAGCAATGAGCAATGAGTATAGAGAAATTTGAAGATCTTGTCGCGTGGCAAAAAGCGAGGGAGTTGACGAACAAGTTCTCATGACATCCCTATTTGACAAGTTTCTGGAATTGATCGACAGGTTCGAAAAGGAGGGGGTCGATTATGTCCTCATAGGCGGATTCGCGGTCAT
>JAHJXD010000049.1 GCA_018827685.1 Patescibacteria group bacterium | reverse complement strand
TAAATGTTTCATACGGTATATCGCCGGCAACTTTATGTCCATTGATAAACCAAGTTGGCGTACCAGTATTGCCAAAAGTTTGTCCGTCGGAAAGATCTTTTTGAATTTGTGATAGATATTTTTGTTTAATTAAACAATCTTTAAATCTGACAGTGTCGGCTCCTGCCTGATTGGCTAAGGCCGTAAGTTGATCAGTGGTACTTACGCCTTGATTTTGAAATAATTTATCATGCATGGGCCAAAATAAACCTTGCTCGCCTGCGCAATGGCCGGCTAAAGCCAGTAAAGCGGAATATTCAGCGACCACAGGGTAGTCCCGCCAGATAAATTTTATGTCATTTTTATATTTTAAACTTATTTCTCTGATTGTGAGGAATGATTGTTCGCAAGCTGGACAGGCAAAATCACCGAATTCAACAATAGTTATAGGGGCTTTATCCGTACCTATCCAGTAATGGTCGCCGGCCCAAGCATCATATTGTTGCCCGCTTAATTTGAAAGGCGCATTTTTCAATTCAAGCTTGGTTGTTTTAATGCTATTATAAAAATAGAATCCGATTGCTATAATGAAAATTAAAAGTATAGTTAAAAAAATCAATAAACATATGTCCTGCCAAGTTTTAAAAATATGTTTCATTAGAATATTATAACATTTATTTTATGAATAAACAAAATTTGGATAAATTGGAATCAGAGTTTGAAAAGCGGCTCAAGGCGCGTGAAAAAAGAAAAACAAAGCGAATGAGGGTTGTCGGAAGCGCGGTTAAGAAACTGCAGAAAATAATCATTGAAAAATAATTTGAAAGCTGTATAATAGAAGATAGTAAATTTATTCTAAAAGTATACAAATTACAAATTCTGTGAAAAGATTTGTAGATTTGTAAAAATAAAAAAAGTATGTTCACACCCAAAAAAATGTTTCTTACCAAAGGGGTAGGCGCCCATAAAGACAAATTAGCCTCTTTTGAGCTGGCGCTTAGAAACGCTGGTATTGAGAAACATAATTTAGTTATGGTTTCAAGCATCCTGCCGCCTAATTGCCAGATTGTGCAGAAGGAAAAAGGCGAAAGCATGCTTTACGCCGGCCAAATAGTTTTTTGCGTTATGGCCAGAAGCGAAACTAACGAGCCTAATCGTTTGATTTCCGCAGCTATTGGCGTAGCCAGTCCGAGTGATGGCAATAATTATGGATATTTGTCCGAGCATCATGCTTTTGGCGAGATAGCCAAAAAAACAGGCGAATATGCCGAAGATTTGGCCGCTAGTATGTTGGCCACGACTCTTGGTATTGAGTTTGATGCAAATAAGGCATGGGAGGAAAGAGAACAAATTTATAAAGCCAGTGGTCATATTTTTAGAACTACCAATATTTGCCAATCGGCCGAAGGCAATAAAGATGGTTTATGGACAACTGTTATCGCAGTAGCGGTTTTTTGTGATTATAGTTTGTGCAAAGATGCGATTGCTCCGGTTATTAAGGATGAGCCGCAGAATAATACAGGAAATTATAATAACAAGGGATTCGGCAAGTCTAATGGGACAGCCTGATTGGGCCACAGTTCCCTAATATATGGTTTTAGAAAAATATTATAAAAAAAGAAAATTTACTAAAACCTCGGAGCCAAAAGGCAAGGTGGAGAAACATAGCTTGTCGCGTTTTGTGGTACAAAAACATCAAGCTAGTCATTTGCATTATGATTTTCGTTTGGAGTATGAAGGTGTGTTAAAATCATGGGCAGTACCCAAAGCAGTGCCTGAGCATGTTGGCATAAAACGTTTGGCCGTGGCCGTGGAAGATCACCCAGCGGGCTATATCAATTTTTATGGCATAATTCCGCAAGGCGAGTATGGCGCCGGCGTTGTGGAAATTTGGGACAAAGGCAAATGGCAAATGGAAAGTGGAAGTTTAGAAGATGGAAGTATGAAATTTAAATTAATTGGAAAAAAATTAAAAGGCGAGTATGTTTTAGTTAGATTGAAAAATAAGAAAAATTGGCTGATTTATAAAACAAAATGATGCTAATTTAGTATTTTATGTATAATTATCAAAAAATAGAAGAAAAATGGCAAAAATATTGGGAAAAACATTCGGAACTTTGTCGCGCCGATGATGAAAGCCATGCCAAGAAACAATATATTTTAGATATGTTTCCTTATCCGTCTGGCCATGGATTGCATGCAGGGCATGTTGAAAGTTATACTGCGACAGATATAATTTCTCGCTATTCACGAATGAAAGGTTTTAATGTTTTGCATCCGCAGGGCTGGGATGCTTTTGGTTTGCCGGCTGAAAATTACGCTATTAAAACAAAAACTCATCCGTCAATCACCACTAAAAAAGCCATTGTCGCTTTTAAAAAGCAAATGAGAATGATGGGTTTTTCTTATGACTGGTCGCGGGAAATAAATTCTTCTGATCCAAGTTATTATAAATATACGCAATGGTTTTTTTTACTGCTTTATAAAAATGGGTTGGCTTATAAAAAACAAGGGAAAGTTAATTGGTGTGACAGTTGCCAAACCGTGCTTGCGAATGAACAGGCTGAAAATGGCACCTGTGAACGTTGTAAAAATCCAGTAACGCAGAAAGATTTAGAACAGTGGTATTTTAAGATAACTGATTTTATAGAGGATAATGGACAGACATCTGGTTTGCTTTCAGGTCTGGATAAAGTTGACTGGCCTGAATCAACTAAAACAGCGCAAAAACATTGGATTGGAAAATCAGAAGGCAGTATTATAAAATTCAAAATTAAATCATTAAACATTGATTCAAAATTTTTTTTAGAAGTATTTACCACCAGAGTAGATACTATTTTTGGTTGCACTTATGTTGTAGTGGCGCCAGAGCATGAGTTAATTAATAATTACAAATTACAAATTACGAATTATCATGAGGTAAAAAAATATGTTGAGCAAGCGAAAAAGAAAACTGATTTACAAAGAATGGCCGAGACCAAAGAAAAAACCGGCGTGAAACTGGAGGGGGTGGAAGGGATCAATCCATTCAATAATGAGACGATTCGGATTTTTGTGGCCGATTATGTTTTGGCGCATTATGGCACAGGCGCGGTTATGGCTGTTCCGGCGCACGACCAGAGAGATTTTGAATTTGCGAAAAAATATGATTTGCCCATAAGAAAAGTTATTTTGCCTCCAGTTCTTTTAAATATACCAAGAAACGCGGAAGAAATAAGAACAGAAGCAGAGTGTTTTATTGCAGATGGAGAATTAACTAATTCAGGAGAATTTTCAGGATTAACTTCGGAACAAGCGCGTAAAAAATTAATTGAGCGGATGGAAAAAGAAAAAATTGGCATAAAAAAAATAAATTACAAACTTCGCGATTGGTTGGTGTCGCGCCAACGTTATTGGGGCGCGCCAATTCCGATAATTTATTGTGAAAAGTGCGGTGAAGTTCCTGTGATAGAAAAAGATTTGCCTGTTGAACTGCCGACTGACGTGGATTTTATGCCAACAGGAGAATCGCCATTGGTTAATTCTAAAAAATTTCAAAATGTTAAATGTCCAAACTGCGGCAGACAGGCAAGAAGGGAATCAGACACAATGGACACTTTTGTCTGCTCGTCTTGGTATTATTTCCGTTTCGCTGATCCGAAAAATAAAAAAGAATTTACCAGCAAAGAGATGATTAAAAAATGGCTGCCTGTTGATTTGTATGTTGGCGGAGCCGAACACACAGTCCTGCATCTTTTGTACGCGCGATTTTTTACTAAAGTCTTGCATAATTTAGGCCATATTGATTTTGACGAGCCGTTTATTAAACTGCGGCATCAAGGGACTATATTGGCTGAGGATGGCCGTAAAATGTCCAAGTCTTTGGGCAACGTGGTTAATCCCGATGATGTGGTAAAGCAATATGGCGCTGACGCTTTGCGTCTTTTTGAAATGTTTATAGGACCTCTTGAGGACACGAAACCGTGGAATACCAGAGGGATTATTGGAATAGTTAGATTTTTGGAAAGAGTTTGGAAATTAAAATTACGAATTACAAATTACCCTGAAGCAGAACAAGTTACGAATAATAAAATAGAAAAATTGCTGCATCAAACAATCAAGAAAGTTAGCGAGGATATTGAGGCGTTAAAATTTAATACAGCGATTAGCGCTTTAATGATTTTGGTTAATGAAATAGAAAAACAGAAAGAGTTGCCAATTGATAATTATAAATTATTAGTTATTTTATTAAGCCCTTTTGCTCCGCATTTAGCCGAAGAACTCTGGGCTGAATTTGGTAATAAAGAATCTATTTTTAAACAATCTTGGCCAAAATATAATTCCGATTTAATTAAAGAAGAAAAAATTATTTTGGTTATTCAGATTAATGGTAAACTGCGCGATACAATTAATGTAGTCGCTGATATTAGCGAGGATGAAGCAAAAAAAATTGCTTTTGAAAGTGAGAAAATTAAAAAATGGTTAGAAGGAAGCGAAGTTTTAAAAATAATTTTTGTAAAAAGGAAATTGGTAAATATAGTTGTTAAAGATTAGTTATTAGCCACTTATTGTCAGGCTGTTTTTGAACATAAAATTTAACAGGCACTTCATATCCTCCTAATGAAAAATAAACTTTAGTAGAATAAATTTTTTGATCGTCCGTTGAACTAATTAAACTTGAACTTGAAAGAATATTTGCCAATGTAAGTCTGCCTTCAGCATCAAGATAATTCAAGCCATATTCAATTATTTTTTCCATGCTTGGAGAAAATAGCGGCTTGATTTTAGATTGGTCGTTATTGCGAATAGCAATCGCGGCTTGTTCCATTATACTTAAATTATCCGTTGGTTTAATTGGTGGTAATTGGCCAATAGATATTTGGTTTAAATTTTCATTTGTAATTCCTAAACTCAATTTTTTCATAATAACAAAAGCATCATCAGGTCTGCCTAAATAATAAGCTTTTTTATCGGTTGGATTTATATAATAAGCTTTACCGTTATTTTCAACATCAATCAATATTTTTCCCAAAAAGCTTGCCGGGTAAATTTTATAATTGGTTATTATTTTATGTTTTACCCCAAGCCCTATTTTTTTCATTATATTAAAAGCGTCAGAAGGTCTGCCTAAATAGTATCTTTTTTGGTCAGCAGGATTAACATACCAAGCCTCGCCTTTTGATTGCACTTGCAATAATATTCTGCCAAATAATTTTTGCGCTAGATTTTTTGTTTCCGCAAAAGAAATAATCGGAAAAAACAGAAAAGATATTAAGATTGTTATTAATAATTTTTTCATAATATGGGGCTTACGCAGTTGATTTTTTACAAACATTTTCCCGACTTGTCACTTTTAGTATGACAGCTCAAGTTTTGAAATTGAATTTTGCGCATTTTTGATAGAATTGATATAATAGAAATAAGATTTAACTCATATTGGGTTTATTTTGTAAGCCGTAGAAAATATTTATTTTCTCGCTGCGGAACTCGCTACGCTCAAACAGTCCTCGCTTCAAAAATAAATATTTTTTACAGCTTACTTTAGATAAAAATACAGATAACCCGAAATAAGTTCATTATGATTATTAAAAAGAAAACAATTTGGTTAATTTTTGGTAACGTTGTTTTAGTTTTAGGGCTTATTGTTTATTTTTTGCCAAATGTTGTTGCTGATTGGCGCTGGCAAAAAGCTGTTGAAGCATCTGCGGGTTTTCCTTATCAAATTGGGTTAACTAAGGCGATTATAATACCGTGTTTTGTCACGGCTGGAGTTTGCGCTGGCGGCACGCTGTGCTTTGTGACCGACCCTGCCAGATGTCTTCTCTATTCTGATGTTAGCGGTATTCCTGCCGGTGGTATGGGTAGTAACGCCTTGTTTTCAAAAATTGCTATTGCCAAGGCCGGCTTAACTCCTGGCGGACAGCTAATTGCCGGAGGTATGATGCTGACATCTATGGATAGCGGAGTTTTAGCATCAGCTGGCGGTTGTTATGGTTGTATGGCCAAAGCTAATTTTAAAGATAAGATTTTTCATTGGTTAGATAAATATATTATAGCAGGAATTAAATAGTTCATAAAGTTTTGACAGTTTTGACTTTTTTATGGATTTATCGCAACAAACTAAGCATCTGTGTAATTTGTATGAAATTAAACCTGCGCGATCAAAAGGACAGAATTTTTTAATTAAAGAAGAAATTTATGACAAGATTATTGCGACAGCTGATTTAAAATCAGATGATGTTGTTTTAGAAGTTGGTCCTGGGTTGGGATTTTTAACTGCCAAGCTGGCGGCTCGGGTGAAAAAAGTAATTGCCGTGGAATTGGATGATAAGTTGGCGAAAATTTTACGCGCTGGTTTGATCGCGCAAGGAATTAAGAATGTGGAAGTTGTGAATAAGAGCATATTAGATATTAAAATACAACCCCCCCTACCCCCCCTTATCAAGGGGGTGATACAACCCCCTCTGCTACCCTTGTCAGGGCAAAGAAATAAAATTGTGGCGAATTTGCCTTTTAATATTACTTCTATTTTTTTGCGGAAATTTCTGTCAGCTGAAATTAAACCAGAGCTAATGGTCTTGATGCTGCAGAAACAAGTGGCAGAGCGAATAGTTGCCAAACCTGGCAAGATGAGTCTTTTGGCCGTGTCAGTGCAATTTTATGCCAAGCCAGATATAGAGCAAATTGTGCTGAAAGAAAATTTTTGGCCGCGGTCGGAAGTGGATTCGGCGATTGTAAAAATAACACTTCGCCAACCAAAAAATAGAGAGAAAGATTTTTTTCAATTGGTAAAATTCGGCTTTAGCGCTAAAAGAAAAATGTTGAAAAATAATTTAGCCGCCGGACTTAAGATAAGCCAAAATCAGGCGGTAAATAAAATAACCAACGCGGGTTTTAATCCTAAAATTAGAGCGCAAGAATTATCAGTTGATGATTGGTTTAAATTACTTAGAGAGTTTTATTAAAATATTTTAAATTTAATTTTATGCCATCAATTAATAATAGTTATGATTTATTAAATATAGTTATTGCTTTGTCAGTTCTATTATTTACTATATTTTCTTGCTGGGCGATTTATTATTTAGTTAGAATCCTGCGGCAGTTTTTTAAAGTAATTGAACAGACTCGCGATCGGCTTAATAAATTTGACGAATTACTGAAAATGGTAAAAGAAAAAATTGAGTCTAGCACTTCTTATTTGCCTTTAATCGGCGAAGGTGTAAAAAAATTGGTTGAGATTATAAAGAATCGAGCGAAAAAAAAGAAATCAACTAAAAAGGAATAATAAAATAAAATAAAAAAGGCCTGGATAGGTCTGTTTTTATTTTTGGTTTAAACAAATTATTAAGCGCGGTTTCAATGTTTAGTCTCATGGTCTGGCAATATTCTGTATGACCCATTTTTACCCTTTGACCTAATCAAATTTTTAAACTAAGATGGAACTATTAAGACATAGATAAAAAATTATGAAGCTAATGTTAGGCAATAATCAATTAAGCCAAACAGCGGAAATGTTTTTGCGAGAAGCAGGTTATACTTATATAGAGGATAGAAAAACCGGCAATCAAAGTTTCGTGAGGCCGCTTAATCGCGGTTATTATCCAAGATTTCATCTATATTTAGAGCAATCGGCGGGTAAAATAATTTTAAATTTACACCTTGATCAAAAACAAACTAGCTATGCGGGTGCGCACGCGCATAACGCCGAGTATGACGGAGAGTTGGTTCAAGAAGAAATAAACAGAATAAACAGCCTGGCAACTCACAATCAAGAATCAGTAACTCTTGATAGTATAGATGTACTTGACAAGATAAGACCGAAGCAGTTTATCCCCGCCGTCAAGGAAAAAAAATCAACAAGTTGGTGGAAAAAATTATTCAGCTAAATTTTTTATCATGCAAAATCCTTCAGAAGAAATAAAATCCAAACTTGATATCGTCGATGTCATCCGAGAATATATCCAGCTTAAGGCGGCTGGTTTGAATTTTCGCGCTCATTGTCCGTTCCATCGGGAAAAAACTCCGTCGTTTATAGTTAGTCCGGGAAAGCAGATTTGGCATTGCTTCGGCTGTGGTAAAGGCGGCGATGTGTTTTCTTTTGTCATGGAAATTGAAGGCCTGAGTTTTGTGGAAACTTTACGTTTGCTCGCTAAAAAGGCAGGCGTGATTTTAAAAAAAGCTGATCCTGCGTTAACCTCAAAACGAAACGCGTTATTAGATATTTTAGAATTGTCGGCGAAATATTATCATAAAATTTTAACACATAGCCAAGCGGCTCTAACGGCGCGTAAATATTTACATGAGCGAGCCTTGACAGACGACACTATAGTTAAATGGCAAATCGGCTATAGCCCGGATACATGGGACAGCTTGAGTAACTTTTTAAAAAGCAGAGGTTATGGGGAAAATGAAATTTTTTTAGCCGGGCTAAGCGTTAAAAAAGAAAAGACTCCGGGTTTTTATGATCGCTTTAGGGGTAGAATAATGTTTCCCATACATGATATTAACGGCAATGTGGCCGGTTTTACCGCGCGAGTCAGTCCGGACAAAGAAACAGAAGAAAAAATAGGCTTGTCCGCCGAAACTTTTGTCAAGGCTGGAAAATATATTAACACGCCGGCGACCATGATTTACGATAAGTCAAAAATTTTATTCGGCATGGATAAAGCTAAAATGTCCATTAAAGCCGAAGACGCAGCCATTCTGGTGGAGGGTCAGATGGATGCGATAACGGCAGAACAAAATGGTTTTAATAATATAATTGCTTCCTCTGGTACGGCTTTAACAGCTGAACAAGTAAATTTAATCAAGCGCTATTCCAATAATTTATTTTTGTCTTTTGATATGGATAAAGCCGGCGATTTAGCGGCTGAACGCGGCATTGCTCAAGCTATGCAAGCAGAAATGAATATAAAAGTTATTGAAATTCAAGGCGCTAAAGATCCTGACGAGTGTATTAAAAATAATCCGGAAAGCTGGCGGCAAGCGGTTCAAAACGCTAAACCTATGATGCGATATTATTTTGATAAGACTTTTTTAAATTTAAATTTAAAAGATTATGAAGGCCAAAACAAAGCAGAAAAAATATTATTGCCGATCATCGCCAAATTCGGTTCAAAAACCGAACAGGATTATTGGCTTAAAAAATTAAGCCAGGAAGTTGATGCCAATGAAAATTTTTTAAGAGAGAAATTAGGAGAAATTATCAAAAAACAAAATCAGACCAATTCTCCGGTCAAGCTCTTAGATCAAGCGCCAAAAGAATTAAATCAGTTAAAGCCAAGCCGGGAACAAATGCTCTCAGAATTGCTCTTGGCTTTTGTTATAAGATTTCCCGCGCATTTAGAGTATGTTATTAATCATATTGGACCGGAAGATTTGGCAGGTGAATCTAATCGGGTGTTTTACAAAAATTTGATTCTTTATTATAATAAGCTCATAGATTTGTGGACTCGAGAAGGTGAAAATTTTGCGTTGGCGATAAATTATCTTAGTTTAAAAGAATGGTTGAGCAATGCGGATAATTTTACTCAAGGCGGAGATGTTAAAATGGACGATCAGCCTGATAATTATAAGTGCTTGAGCTTATTAGACAGGCTAGTTCTTTTAGCCGATAAAGATTTTTACGATTATAGCGAAGAGCAGGTTAGGGCCGAGATTATAAATATCGCGGCTGCCTTAAAGGTAAATTATTTAAACCACCGGCGTCATGCCATAGCTAAATTGATTGCAACTTTAGAAAAAGAAAATATCAGCGGCCAGGGAAAGAATGAAGAATTAAAAAATTTAATGGAAGAATTTAAAGCTTTAACCGAGGAAATGAATTTAATAGAAATTAATTGAAAAAAGTTAGATTCTAGAAAGCAAGATAGTATTTTATGGCGAAAAATTATAAAAAAAATAAAAAGCATGCTAAGGGGAAAAAAATTCAGCGATCACAAATAAAACCCAAGGTTACAAGCACGGTCAAAGTTAAAAAAATAAATTATAAAACGTCAAAATTTAAGAAACTAAGACGAGAAAAAGCGGAAAGTAGAAGGGTAAAAGAAAAAGAAGAACATATTATTATAAAACCGACAGAGGAACAAATTAAAGATTTGGTTATTAAAGGCCGTTCGCGCGGCTTTCTTACAGAAACAGAGTTATTGTATATTTTTCCCGAGATTGAAGAATATATTTATGATTATGAATTAACTTTAGAGGCTTTGCAAAAAAATGGTATTCAGATAATTGAAGATACGGGCGGATTTTTAGGCGCAGGCGATGATATAAAAAATAAATCCGGACAAATTATTGGTTTTAGTGAAAAGAAAAAATTTGATATTTCTGAATTAAGCGCTGATGCAATTCAAATGTATTTGCGCGAGATTGGCAAGGTGGCGCTACTCTCCGGCGAAGAAGAAATTGAATTGTCCAAGCGTAAAGAAAAAGGCGACAAAGAAGCCGAGAAAAAAATTATTGAAGCTAACTTGCGCTTAGTGGTTTCTATCGCTAAAAAATATTCCGGCTCTAAAGGTTTAAATTTATTGGATTTAATCCAAGAGGGTAATATCGGCCTGTTTCGCGCCGTGGAAAAATTTGAATATCGTAAAGGTTATAAATTTTCTACTTATGCTACATGGTGGATTAGGCAGGCGATTACTCGGGCGCTAGCCGATCAATCGCGGACTATTAGAATTCCAGTGCACATGGTGGAAACGATTAATAAATTTCAGCAAGTACAGCGCCAGTTAATCCAGGATTTAGGCCGCGAGCCTTTACCTGAAGAAATTGCGGCAGAGATGGGCGAAGATATTGATAAAGTGAGACATGTTATAAAAATATCCCAAGATACAATTTCTCTAGAAACCTCCATTGGCGATGATGATGAAGACTCAACTTTAGAAGATTTTGTTGAAGATGTAAAAAATGTCACGCCAGATCGCTCGGCCGCTTTGCAACTATTAAAAGATTATGTGAAAAAAGTTATTGCCGAATTAACGCCTAGGGAGCAGAAAATTTTAGAGATGCGCTTCGGCTTAGTTGATGGCGTAGCCCATACATTAGAAGAAGTCGGCCGCGAGTTTAATGTTACGCGCGAGCGTATTCGGCAAATTGAAGCTAAAGCTTTAGAAAGAATTCAAAAACATCCTGGAATTAAAAAGTTAAGGGATTATTAACTCGTAACCCGTAACTTGAAACTCGTAACTCGTAACTTGAAACTCGTAACTCGTAACCCGTAACCCGTAACTCGTAACTCGTAACTCGTAACCCGTAACCCGTAACTCGTAACCCGTAACTCGTAACCCGTAACCCGTAACTCGTAACCCGTAACTCAAAACTCAAAATGCTGAATTAAAGAGTTGCGAGTTGCGAGCTGTGAGTTACAAGAGGTGAGTTATGCGACTTAATATTTTTCCCGGGTAGCGCAGCGGTAGCGCAGTTGGCTGTTAACCAATTGGTCGTCGGTTCGAATCCGACCCCGGGAGCATTACTGAACGAAACGAACTCATTGTCGGTTTTCCGCCCGAAGGCGGAAAAGTTTTCAGACGAGCCCCAGCACCACTCACGGGTGCGGGGCTTTGGGTTTGGAGCGAATTAAAAAGATTTTCCTTTAAAACAAAAGAAATTTTAATGCTTTCTGGCGAATAGGTTATTTTTTCAAGAAATCTTTTAGCTAAAAGATTTCTTTCGACTCCCGTCTTAGTTTTGAGGGCGGAAAGGAAAAATTTTAGAGTGTGAGCAATTTTCTCGGACGAAAATTGCGAAAATTTAGAGCATGACTCCGTTAGTTCGTATTCGGCCTCGTGCCCCGTCCGTGAAGCCTCGTTTTGCGAATTAGGCGAGGTTATTTGCAGGTCGTGGTTTAGCCGAAAAACCAAATTTTCAATATAATCGCCGTCAACGGAAATTCGCTCTAAATTTTCAATACAAAAATTTTCCAATCTTTCGGCGGACACTTGTTTTACGGAGCAGGCTTGCCAGTCATGCCCTAAAGTAGAAGTACAGCGATAGTAATAATACCTTGTCAGCTTTCCATTCGTTCTTTTATTCGTAAAATAAGAGGTCATTTTAGAGCCGCACTTTTCGCATTTTATCAAACCGCCGAAAAGAAAATTTTTATACACTCTAAAATTTTTCCTTTTGTTTTTGTGTATTTTTTGAGCAAGGGCAAAAATTTCCTCCGAGATTATCGGTGTATGCGTTCCTTTATAGATTTCATCGTTATATTTTATTTTTCCGATATAAACTACATTTCTTAATATAGAGAAGATAGTAGTTTTAGAGAAATTTTTGCCCCGTTTATTTTTAATGCTTTTTTCTATCGCCATTTTATATACTTTTGACAATGAGCCGGTTTCAAGATAGTTTTCAAAAATTGATTTTATTTCTTCAGCTTGTTTGGGATAGGGGATAAGTTTTTTGTTTTCCCGTGCGTATCCGTAAGGCGTATTTCCGCCATTGCACATGCCCTTTTTAGCCCGCTCCAGCATTTTGTCTTTTGTTCGTTCGCTGGTTAGTTCTCTTTCAAATTGGGAAAAAGTAAGCATAATGTTCCTAAGCAATCTGCCTGCTGGCGTTGAAGTGTCAAATCTTTCGGTAATAGAAATAAAATCAATTTTTGCTTGCTCAAAAAATTCGATCAACTGGTAAAAGTCCTTAGGCGAACGGGTGAGCCGGTCAATTTTATACACAAAAACAATATCAATTTTTTCTTTTTTTAAATCAGAAAGCAACTCCTGCAATGCCGGCCTTTCAAGGGTTGCCCCGGAATAGCCGGCGTCAGTATAAACTTTGAAAATTTGCCAGTTATCTTGGCTGGCGATAAACGACTTCATTTTTTGCTCTTGGGCTTCGCAAGACGAAAACTCTTTTTCCGCTTGGTTGTCAGTTGAAACCCTGGTATAAATCGCGCAATTTTTATAATTCATATTTTTAAAACTAAAGGGGCAACCCTGCGAACCCAATCCCGCTTTCGCGAAATTGACAGGAGTTGCCCCTTCGGTATTACAACAATTAAGTTATAATAAAAAATCGCGGAGCGTATGGATTGGGTTCGCTCTTATTATAGCAAAAAATTAAAAAAAGAAAAAATTGATACCGCCCCAGAGAAACTGATTGAAAGTCCATTTCTACTGCAATTCCCAAATTTTGGCATAATTTTTTCTAAATTTTATCGCCTATATAATTTATATAAGCTTAAAAATTTATAAAAAATTCTGCGCAAAATTTGAAAATTTCGTTACGAAAGCGACTTTCAATCAGTTTCTTAAAACAAAAAATAACCTATTCGCCCGAAAGCATTAAAATTTCTTTTGTTTTAGGGGAAAACTTTTTTAATTCGCTCCAAACTGAAAACCCCGCCTCCGAAGAGCGGAGCAGGGCTGAATTTTTACCCCGCACCCGTGAGTGGTGCTGGGGCTCGTCTGAAAAGTTTTCCGCCCTAAGGCGGAAAACTGACAATGAGTTCGTTTCGTTCAGTAATGCTCCCCAAAAAAAATTTCAGCGAACTTTCACGCTCGTTCTGCCGAATTTAATTTATAAATTAAAGACTTTATTGCCCAAACCAAAGCGAAAGAAAAAAGGAATTTAAACAAAAAATTTAAAAGCGACAATCGGGGGCAAAGCCCCCGCACCCCCAAAGCGGGCGGGCAAAAAAGGAAAGGGTCGGGGGAAGGGAAATTTTTGCCCGCCCGCTTTTTACCCCGTAGCATCCCGCCATAGCGGGATTGCTTCTGGGGTTTCGCCCCGCCGTATTTTTTCGT
>JAHJXD010000048.1 GCA_018827685.1 Patescibacteria group bacterium | reverse complement strand
GGGTAAATAAAATTTACCATTTACTTGATGAAAAATTCGTTTTAAATTTATTTAAGGAAAAAATTCTGCCCGAGTATCCGAGATTTTCCCATATTAAAGAGATTAAAATTACTTTAATTAAAGACCATATTTGGGTTTTTACCTATCATGTGGTGATTAAATATAAAATCACTTTTATTAATTTAGAAAAAAAATTAGAGATTCTGCCGATTTATTGTACGGCTCATAGCGATGAATCGCGCCTTAATTCTTTTGAAGCTCTAACTTTTCTTTGGCAAAACGGCTTTAATCAAAAAAATTTAACCATACCCAGGTCACTTTTTTATTCGCCTGATTTTAACGCTTTTTTCTATCAAGGAGTTAACGGTGAAGATCTTTATCAATATATACTGCGCAAAGACGTCGAAATGATAGAAGCTGTTGTGGTCAAAGTTGCGACTTGGCTTACTAAATTGCATAACTTAAGCGTTATCGCCGCCAAAGGAAAAATTTTTAACCATTTAAACAGTCGAATTGAAACTATTATTCCCGGCATGACCCAGGCTCTAATCAAGGTGCAGGCTCAAGGGTCGCGCTATTTTGAAATTTGCCGCGAAGCCTACAGAATAATAAATCAAAAAGAAAAAGATTTTTTTTCTTCAACTGACCGCCGCTGGCTAATCCATGGCGACGCGCATCCGAAAAATATTATTATTGATAAAAATAAAATCGGCGTTATAGATTTTACCGATATTTGCTTGGCTGATTATGCTCGCGATTTAGGAACCTTTTTACAGCAACTGGAATTTATGATGTTTCGTAAAATTGAAAATCAGGCGCAGGTAGAAAAAATAAAACAGCTTTTCTTAAATAATTATCTTAAAAATGCTAAAATAACTTTAGACGATAATTTACAAAAAAGAATTAATAATTACTATAACTGGACCGCTCTTCGCTCAGCCATTGTTTTCCTTTTAAAAGATAAAGCTGAGCCGGAGCGAGCTCATGGCCTGCTAATAAAAATAAGCCAAGATTTAAAATTAGATATCATAATTTAAAATTATGCTAATTGATTTACAACTTCATTCAACTTATTCCGACGGCTATTTAACGCCCAGCCAATTGGTTGATTTTTTGTCGGCTAATAATATAAAGACTGCCGCTTTAACCGACCATAATACGGTTGGAGGCTTAAATGAATTTCGTCAAGCCTGTTTAAAAAATAAAATCAAGCCAATCGTTGGCATGGAATTATATGTTAAATTAAATAATATAAAATTTAATCTTCTTTGGTATAACTTTAACGAAAATCATCCGGCTCTGCATAAAATTTTGCGCTTAAGTCAGATAAGGCGACGCAATCAGATGCGACGAGCTTTGCTTAAAATAAAAAAGCTGGGCTTGACATTTAATGAAAATAAAATTTTAGATAAATACGGCCATTATATCCCATTAAATCATATTGTTGAAGATATCTGGCAGATAGCGGAAAACCGTCGCCAAATCGCCCTGGGCATTGGCGTTAAAAACCCCCGTCAACATGAGATAATCAGCCACTTTTTTAAAAACGAAAAGGTCAATCAGCTCCGAGAGTGTTATATTAATTTAAATCAAGTGCTTAAATTAAGAAAACAGATCGGCGGCCAATTGATTTTAAACCACCCGGGGAAAAATAACCGACTTGATAAAACTTTTATAGCCAAACTTAAAAAACTAAACTTGGACGGCATGGAAGTAATCAGTCCGCATCATACTATCGGCGCCGTCATATACGCCCAGTATTTAGCCAAACAATTTAAATTAATTATGACTGGCGGCTCTGACTATCACAAAAATGAACCTGGCGAGGTCGCAATAAAAAACGCTTATGCCTATTTTAAAATTAATTCCAAATACTTAGAGGGTATAGATAAAATAATAGGTTAATCTGGGCTAATTGAATGAAACAACATCATCTAATTTTTGAAGGCGCGGAACTGGCTGGCAAAAGCTGGCTGATGTCGCAAATTTACGATCATCTTGAACCAAAATATAATAAAAGCGGTTATTTATTAGATGGCTGCCATTGGTTTAATTGCGATGTTGGAGTTTATGGCACCAAACACGGCAAGCCGATTATTAAGTCTTACTTAAAAATTTTCACTGAATTAAAAAATAGCAATCTTTTAGTTGAAAAATTTCATTGGTCTGATATTGTTTATAACTGTTTGTATAATTATAAAAAAATAAATTATCAAAATATTGAAAAACAATTACGACAGTTAGGTTTTAAAATAATTTTAATAACTTTACCTGAAAATAAAAAAATAATTCAAGATAGAATTAAAAACAGATTAAATCTTTATCCGCATTATGAGCGAATTTTGCGCGAACCAGATTGGTATATTAAACAACAGCGGGAATACTTGAAAGAAATAAAAAAAACTGCTTTGCCTTATTTAATCATTAAAACAAAAAAACTGCCTGATAATAATTTAGTTAAACAAATTTTTAATTGGCTTGGAGAAAAATATAATTGAAATTTGCTATCAAAAATCTGCTATGAAAATATCTAACAACGCAAATAATAATATAATTGAAATTTGCTATGAAAAATCAATTGATTTATTAATAAAAAATTCAACTTCATTCGGCGTTAAAGCCAGCTCTTTTTCTCGCAAGGCAAAAGACAGAAATTATTTAAGCATTTTTGGGAGAGATGCTTCAATCTGCGCTATTGGTATGGCTATAAGCAAAAATAAAAAATTAATTCAATCAGCCAAAAACAGTCTGATCTCCTTGGCTAAAATGCAGGCAAAAAATGGACAAATGCCAAACTATATTAAACCTGAATTAAACAAGGCGGATTTTTGGTATTTAAGTTGTATTGACGCTACTCTTTGGTGGCTAATCGCTATTAAACATTTTAGTTATTTTACTCAAAATAAAAAACTAGAAAAAATCTTAACAGTAAAAATATCCAAGGCGATAAATTGGTTATTAAGCCACGAACATCAACAATTTTTTTTATTGGAACAAAATGAAGCAAGTGATTGGGCTGATATAATGCCGCGATCTGGCTATGTTCTTTATGCTAATGCTTTATGGTTATGGGTCAAACGATTGTATAAAATAGATAATTTAACCAAAACTGTTGAAAGTTTTAACTATATTTTTTATCCTTGGCAAAAAATCCCAAACAAATATTTTACAAATAACTATCGCGCTAAAAAATTTAATAATTATCTTAAGCAAATAGAAAAAAGTAAATATTTGCTTAGTTTTGCTAACTACGGCTTTGGCGGAGAAGAAGTTGATGTTTACGGTAATATTTTAGCTTGTTTAACTGAGGCAGTTGACATAAAAATTAGAAAAAATATCATTAAACAATTAATCAATGATAAAATAGATTTTCCATATCCTGTTAAAACCTGTGTTAATCCGATAACTGAAAATTCTAAACTTTGGAGAGAATATATGAAAATTCATAAACAAAATTATCCTAATCAATATCACAATGGCGGGATTTGGCCTTTTATTGGAAGTTTTTGGGCAATCGCTTTGAATAAAACTGGTAATGAAAAATTGGCAGAACAAACTTTAATAAAATTAGCTAAAGCTAATAAAATTAATGATTGGCAATTTAATGAATGGTTTAATGGATTAACAGGTGAACCGCAAGGCATACATGGCCAATCATGGAATGCAGGAACTTTTATTTTAGCTTACCATTTAATTAAAAATAATTCACGATTATTATGATATCTAAAAAATTCGCAATAAAAGTTTTATTTCTTTCGGCTGAACTCGTGCCTTTAGCTAAAGTTGGCGGGTTGGGCGATGTTGCCGGCGCTTTGCCAATCGCATTGGCTAAACTAGGCGTTGATATTAGAATTTGTTTGCCTTTTTATGGTTTGATTGATAGTAAAAAATATTCAGCTAAAAAAATTATTTCTAATTTATCGGTGTCAATCAGCAATAAAAATGAATTGGTTGATGTTTGGCAAACTTTTTTGCCTACAACAAAAATTCCGGTTTATTTAATAAAGCATAATTTTTTTGATTCAAAAGAAATATATTTAAATGATAAAAAACACAGATTGCCGCGCCTTAATTACAAGGCTCGCGATGACAAAAGATCGGATAATTTAAAAAGGTTTGCTTTTTTTACTCGCGCCGCGTTGGAGGTGTCTAAAAAAATAAATTTCCAGCCAAACGTTGTTCATGCTAACGACTGGCACGTTGCTTTAGCCGCTGATTTTATTAAAACATTAAATAAAAAAGATAATTTTTTTATTAAAACAAAAACTCTTTATACTATTCATAATTTAGCTAATCAAGGAATAACTAAAACCAATATTGTTGAATACGCAAAAATTAACAAAAATTTGCCGATTATTAAAGTTGACGCGCAAGATGGAGACGTGAATTTTATGGTTCAAGGTATTTTAGGGTCGGGTTTAATTAACACAGTTAGTCCGACTTATGCTAAAGAAATTTTAATGCATTATCAAGACGCTGGTTTGGATAAAATATTGAAAAAAAGAAAAAAAGATCTTTATGGAATTTTAAACGGCATTGACACTGATTTTTTTAATCCTGTTACTGACAATTTAATCAAACAAAAATATTCGCTTAAAAATTTAAAACAAAAAAAAGCTAATAAATTAGCTTTGCAAAAGCAACTTGGTTTGCCGGCAGATAAAAAGATTGCTTTGGTCGGCTTAGTCTCTCGTTTGGTTGGGCAAAAAGGAATTGCTTTATTTAATAAAAATTTTAGTAAATTAAACTGCCAATTTGTTTTTTTAGGAACAGGGCAAAAAAAATATGAACAACAGCTTTTAAATCTGTCTAAAAAATTTCCGCGGCAATTTAGCGCTCAAATTAAATTTGACGAAAAGTTAGCTCATTTAATTTACGCCGGCGCGGATATTTTTTTAATGCCTTCACGTTTTGAGCCATGCGGATTAGGACAGATGATTGCTATGCGTTATGGCACAGTGCCAGTTGTTCGCGCCACGGGCGGATTGGCTGACACTATTACCCCCTTGAAAAAGAGGGCTAGCGGGATTAAATCTACCGGGTTTGTTTTTAAAAAATATCTATCGGAAGAATTATATAAAAAATTAAACCAAGCTTTAACTGTTTTTTACAAGCAACCTAAACTTTGGCAACAGTTGCAAGCAGCAGGCATGAAGCAAAATTTTTCTTGGGATAAATCAGCAATGGAATATTTTAAATTGTATCGCAGATTGATATAGGACTGTCCCTATTTGTTCATCTTGCGGATTAAATTTATTATTTTTTTATGTTCAATGTTAATGATTTATTATTAAACTTACCTTTACCCCTGCTTGATCATTGGGGCTATATTATTATATTTCTTGCGGCTATCGCGGAAACTTTGCCGATTTTAGGTACTTTGATTCCTGGCCAGACAATAATTATATTAGGAGGATTTTTAGCTAAAATTGAGATATTTCAGCTTGAAGCAGTTATGGTTGTGGCGGCTTTTGGCGTAGTTATTGGAGATTTATTAGCTTATTATATCGGCCATAAATTTGGTTATACTTTTGTAATCCGCTATGGCAAATACTTTTTTTTAAATCAGGAAAAATATAAAAAAACTAAAGACTTAGTATCCGAACACACGGGTAAAGCCTTAATTGTGGGGCGATTCAGTCCGTTCACCAGGGCGGTGGCAGCTTTTTTAGCCGGCATTTACAAAATAAATTTTTCTAAATTTGTTTTTTATTCCATTGTCGGCGGCATTAGCTGGTCAACTCTTTCTGTGTTGTTCGGCTATATTATAGGCCAAGGCTTTGAAGGCGCGGCCAAATATTTTGGTCATATAGTTTTAGCAGCCATAATTTTAATTGTTTTAATATTTTTAGCTTACAGAGAACTTAATAAAAGAAAGCAAGTTTTTGTTAAAAAACACAGCTTATATTTAATTTTAAATGTAGTGTCAATTTATATTTTTTCCAAAATGGTTAAAGATTGTTTTGACAAAGAATCTATTTATCGCCTTGATCTCTGGTTGGCTCAAAACATAGTTTCAGTCTGGCGGCTTTGGCTAAATAAATTAATGATTATTACAACTAATATTTTTAGCCCGGAAATTTTATTGGCCATAGTAATGCTCGTGGCTATTTATTATTTCATCAAAAAAAATTGGTATAATGTAGCTTTAATTTTTACGAGTTCGGTCGGCGGTCTAATTTTAGGCGCGATTTTAAAGCAGTTAGTCGGCCGCTTAAGACCGGCAGGCGGGTTAGTTTCCGAAAGCGGTTTAAGTTTTCCCAGTCAGCATGCTCTTATAGCTTTAATATTTTTTTCTTTGGCCATGTTTTTATTTACTAAAAAAATAAAAAATAAATTGCTAAAATATTTATTTATTTTTAGTAATTTGTTTTTAATAATGCTGGTCGGTTTTTCAAGAATTTATTTAAAAGTTCATTGGTTTAGCGATGTTATGGCCGGATTTACCTTGGGCTTATTTTGGTTAACTTTTTTGATTCTAATTTTTGCCGTTGTTATAAAATTATTTAAAGATAAAAAGTATGGAGAACAATAATAAGCTAGAAAAAATTAAAAATAAAAAATAATATGAAATCACAAGCACGCGTGAAAGTAGGCGGTCGCCGAGGTAATCCGGGCTTTAGAACGCCTTCGAGTTTTAAATATCGGCAAGCCGTAAAAATAAGTAATTTTAAAAAGCATAAAATTATATGAATTTAGAAAAATTAGAAAGTGTTTTAAGCCAGGAACCGAAGTTTAGACTAAAACAGGCTAGGCAGGCGATTTTTATTGATTTAATAAATAACTGGAACCAAGCCACTAATTTTCCTTTGGCGCTTAGGGAAAAATTAAATCAAGAATGCGGGCTAGAGATTGGAGCTGAAAATTTAATTAGCCGAGAAGGCGATGCGACTAAGGCTTTAATTAGTTTAAGAGACGGTTTAAAAATTGAAACTGTTTTATTAGAGCACGGCGCCTGGCGCAATACGGTTTGTTTATCTTCTCAAGTTGGCTGTCCGTTCGGCTGTTTATTTTGCGCTACCGGAAAAATGGGTTTTCAGAGAAACTTAACCGACGCGGAAATAGTTGAACAGGCTATTTATTTCGCGCGCGTATTAAAAAGGGAAGATAAACAAATTAATAATGTCGTTTTCATGGGCATGGGCGAGCCGCTTTTGAATTATGAAAACGTCATGGATGCGATAAAAATTTTAAATGATAAAAACGGCTTAAATATCGGCGCGCGCCATATTTCCATTTCAACTATTGGCGTAGTTAGCGGCATTAAAAAGTTGGCCAGCCAGCCGCTGCAAATTAACCTGGCGATTTCTTTGCACGCGCCTTCAAACGATTTGCGCGAAAAAATCATTCCAGCTAATAAAAAATATTCGCTTGACGCGATAGTTGAGGAATTAAATAATTATTTACAACAAACCGGCCGCCGAATCATGATTGAATATTTAATGATTGATAAATTTAATGATGATAAAGAGCAGGCCGAGGAACTAGCGCTATTATTAAGAAGAATCGATCCGCCGTTATATTTTGTTAATTTAATCGCTTATAATCTGACAGGTGAATTTAAGTCGTCATCGGCCAAAACAATTAAAGATTTTAAATTGGCTTTAAATAAACAAGGCATTGAAGTTACCGAACGCTATCGTTTTGGTCAGGACATTAAAGCCGCCTGCGGGTAGTTAGCCGGAGTAAATAAATAAAAAACATGTCTAAAAAATTTTTTACAACCGAAGAAACGAAAAAAATTGGTGATGAAATCGGGGTTAACTGGAATAAAGTGGAGCCTGAAGAGTTTAAACAGGGTTTGCATGTTGAATTGGAGCATGGTTTAGCAGACGCCAAAACAAATGTCACTAATGATGATTTATTAATTACGGGAAAAATCGCATGGGCGCATTTAAATGAATTCGCCGATTATTATACTCGGCTAAAAAAAATGGAAAATGAAGCAGAGACGTATTGGAGTGGCAAAAAATAAGTTTAATCTGCCTATCCCTGCTTTAGCGAAGAGTAATGCCGTGTCTAAGAGAATTTGACAAAATTAAAAAAATATCATTTCAAAATTAATTAACTAATTATTTTGGAATTAAAAGTCCTCTTTTTTATTCCTCAAGAGTTTGGAGATTTTTTTGTCGTAGCCACATGATTATTAAGGTAGAGAGAATGTACATAATTTTAGTGCCTGCGATTAAAACTCAAAGGCACTTTATTTTTTAAAAATTTTTAGTTTTGCGCTTTGAATTTATAATTTGTTTAAAAATTGAATCATGCAAACCAGCTACTTCGCTCCTTGTAATTTCTTTTTCTGTCATACAAATTAGTTTTTGTGTCATAAATTTGTTTAGATTAATGAATTAAATTAGATCTAAACATTATACACAAAAGTTAACAGGTATGACATTTCTATTTGGGGTTGACATGCGGGAAGAGAGCTTTAATTCTATTCCAAAGCTTAATTATTTTGGCGAAAAAATTTCAAAAGGGCTCTATAAAAAAATAAAAAGTTTGTTTTTGAAAATTTCGCACAACGTTACGAGTATCCGAAGTTCATCGTAGCGAAGCGGAGATGAATTTGGGTGGAGGCTTTCAGGGAAAGCCGTAACCGGATACTCGTTGTTATATGATGTTTGCTTTTTTTATTATTCGGCGATTAGCCGAATAGCATTTCCGTAACGTATAAATTGAATTTTGTTCCAATCGGGCGGCAGAGGGGTCAGGGGTGAATGCCAAAAATTAAAAACTCCTTATTGTATTTTATTTTTTAGTGGTTCTAATTTCTTAGTCTGATTGCTTGCTAAAAGTGATTTCATTTGAACAATGGCTGTATTATTTAATTTGCGCAGCACATGGGCCGGGGGGATGCCGATCAGGGCCTGGGCCCGGCTTTCCTTCAG
>JAHJXD010000002.1 GCA_018827685.1 Patescibacteria group bacterium | reverse complement strand
TCGGATAGAAATTTTCATAATTTCGAGGAAATTTTTTATAAAATTTTTGAGGGAATATGGATATATTAGCGAGGAAATTTTAGATAAAAATTTACCGAAATTTGGAAATTTATGCCGAATATGGCATTCGGCGACAGTCCCTATACGCGTATTTTTATTCTCGCTGCCCAATTAAAAGCAAAAAAATATTTTTGCCATAACTTATCAGAAGAACCATATTGATTTTTAAAAGCAAAATAATCTACTAAACATTCATAAACTCTGGTTAATTCTTTTAACCGTTTTTTATTTTTTTGATCATCAATGGTTAAACTTAAAAGCTCCAAAGCTCTTTCAAAAGCTTGTTGGCTATATTTAATTTCTCCCACTTGATAAAGGGGGATGGGGGGATTTTCCTTATCTCTCCATTTAATAGCCCTCTCCACTTCGCTGCCGACATTAGCCATCTGTTCAAAAAATGTCAATTCATTCCAACGACCGCCAGCTAATTGTTTATGTATAATACTCATCTGATTTATTAGAACTACTGCCAAATACCGTATTCAGCAACAGTTTTCTATTTTATCACAAGATTATTTACTATTGCTATAATTTTTTTCTGTATTTCCAAATCATCAACTCCGCGACTTCTATTCTCTTGCGATGGACGCAAATTTATCATTGAATCAAATTCAATCCAATTTTCATCAAGCGTTTCCGGATAAATATTTATACCCCATAAATCTTTTTGAGCTGAACCGCTTTCTAAAAGCAAAGCCTCTTCGTCAGCATGCAATTCCGCGTTCACAACCATAATCCCGCTTTCAATATCAACTACTGCTTTAACTAAATCGCCAAACATCTTTTCTGCCATCTGTTTCAACTCTTCCAAACTAATTTTATTTGTTATTTTTATAATTTTCATTTTATTCAATTACTCTTTTCACTTTAATAAATCTCCCTTCTTTTTCCGGTGCGTCAGCTAAAGCTTGTTCTACTTCTTTCTTATCCCAGTCTTTCACCACATCCTCGCGCAAAACATTTTCCAATCCTGTTATTTGCGCTGTCGGCTCAACGTCTTTAACATTAACTTCTTTTAACTGATCAATATAATTTAAAACATCTGACAGCTGACTGCCATATTTTTTTAGCTCATCATCAGTTAAATCAAGCCGAGCTAATTTTGCAATATGTTGTATTTCTTGTTTAGATAACATCATAAACAAAATAACCTGAACCACTGGTTCAGACTATTAATTTTAAAAACTCCTCCTCATTAATAATCTTTACCCCCAATTTTTTCGCTTTATCAAACTTACTGCCAGGCTCAGCGCCTGCCACAACATAAGAAGTATTTTTGCTTACTGATGAGGAAATATCCCCGCCCAATTCCCTTATCTTAGCCTTAGCCTGGTCTCTTGTCAATTTTCCCAAACTGCCAGTTAAAACAAAAATTTTTTCGGTTAATTTTACGCTTTTAGCTGTTAATTGTAAATTTTTTATTTTTACTCCGGCAGCCGCTAACTTAGCCAATAACTGCAAATTATTTTTATCATGAAACCATTCAAAAGCGCTTTTAGCCATAATCTCTCCAAAATCATAAATGGAGTTTATTTTATCTAAACTCGCATCTTTAATTTTTTCTAAACTGCCAAAATGCTTAGCCAAAGCCAATGCCGATTCTTCACCAACATGCCTGATGCCAAGACTATAAATAAATTTAGCTAAATCAACTTGCTTTTTAGCCGCTATGGCTGCAACTAAATTTTCAGCTGATTTATCAGCAAACCTTTCTAATGGCTTTAAATCTCCAACAGTTAACTGATAAAAATCACTAACGTCTTTAACCAAACCTTGATTCATTAATTGCTCAATAATTTTTGGGCCAAGGCCATCAATGTCCATGGCATTTTTACCAGCCCAATGAATTAAATTACGCAAATTAATGGCATAGCAATTTTTATTAACGCAACGATAAGCCACTTCGTTTATTTTTTTAACAACTATGTGGCCGCAATTAGGGCATTTTTCCCACGGATCAATTTCTTTTTCTTTACCTTGACGCAACCCTGTTAAAACTTTAACCACTTTAGGAATAACGTCTCCGGCGCGCTCAATTATAACCGTATCGCCGATTTTTAAACCCAATCTGCGAATTTCATCTAGATTATGCAAAGTGGCTCGGCTAATCGTCACGCCATAAACTTTAACCGGCTTTAAATGAGCTGTCGGAGTTAATACGCCAGTACGGCCAATTTGCCAGACTACATCTTCCACAATAGTGGTCGCTTGTTCGGCAGCAAATTTATAAGCCATAATATAGCGCGGACCCTTGCCAACAACACCAAGTTTTTCCCATAAATTTAACTTATTAACTACCACTACTACTCCATCGCAATCAAATAATATTTTGCCGCGCCGCTTTTCCCAATAATTATGGAATTTAATAGCTTCTTCCAAGTCTGGACAATACTTATTTTGTTTTAAAACTTTAAAGCCAAGCAAGTTTGCAAGCTCATGTTCTTGTTCATGGGTTTGAAAAATCCCCCCAACCCCCTTTATCAAGAGGGAAACCATAGAATAAATATAGCAATCTAATTTGCGTTCAGCTGCTATTTTTGAGTCTAATTGCCTGATTGAACCTGCAACAGCATTTCGCGGATTAGCCAACAATGGTTTGCCTTGTTTTTTATATTGTTTATTCAAGTCTGCGAATACTTTATTTGGTATAATAGCTTCGCCGCGCGCTTCTATGGTTCCATTTTCTAAAGCTTGGTATAACTTCTTTATTGATTCATCTGTTAAACCGATTTTTATTAACTCATTTTTTTCCGGTCTGCGTAAAACCAAAGGTATGGCTTCAATAGTTTTTAAATTTTGTGTTACATCTTCGCCTGTTTCTCCATCGCCTCGAGTAGCGCCCAAAACAAATTTTCCTTGTTTATATATTAAAGCCACGGCTAAACCGTCCATTTTTAATTCAACATAAAAACCACCCCCCTTGATAAGGGGGGTTAGGGGGGTTGAATTTTCCCCCTTGATAAGGGGGGTTAGGGGGGTTGAATTTTCCCCCTTGATAAGGGGGGTTAGGGGGGGTTGTATTCCATTTAAAATCTTTTCTAATCTTTTTTCCCAATCTTTCATGTCTTGTTGGCTAAAAGCGTCAAATAAAGACATCATCGGCGTTGAATGTTGAACTTTTTGAAACTTTTCCAATGGCACCCCGCCTACTCGCTGAGTTGGCGAATCAAAAGTAATAAATTCCGGATATTGCCTTTCTAATTTCTCCAGTTCATTTTTCAAACTATCCAAAGCAGCATCGCTTATTTCCAATTTATCCAAAACATGATAAACATAGCGATGATAATTTATTTCATTACGCAATTTTTCTATTCGTTGTTTGGCTTGCTGTTTTTCCATTTCTAATTTAATTTGCATATTTGCAGAATTCGCATAATTTGTAAATTCGCATTATTGCGTCTGATACGAGCCTTCAATCGATCTTTTAAATCCGAGATAACTACCGATTGATTTAAAAATTACGTTAGGTGTTGAAGAGGCGTAATCTACTTGATAAGCACTGCCGTTGCCAAGATCGTTCAAACTAAAAATATTAATTGTGTCTATATTTGGCAAAACATAGTTATTTTTTCTAACTTCCCATAAAGAACGCTCTATGCCAGCTTCAGAAGCAAAAAAGGCTAAATTTGAATAACCGGTTAAACGATTCATTTTTATACCGGCAAAAACCAAATCAGCCGCGACCAAAGTAACAACTAAAATGCCGGATAAAATAAATAAAGTTAAAAGCAAAATTATACCGGTTTGATTTTTTTTATATTTATTCATAATATCTTGACGAAACCGTCGTCTGAATTTTCATTTTTTGTTCATGTATCGCCAACCCGACTGCCTTAACATCCATTACCATGGTAACGTACGGCTGAGTGCTGGCAAGACCGCCAATCAAATCATCGTCCGTATAAAATTTTAAATTGCTTACTTCAACTTTAGCCGGAGTAATAAAAGCGGTAACAGGGACAGTGGCAGTCTCGGCCATAATTTTAAGGCGGTTATTGTCCAAATAATAAACCACGCAATAGCCATACTGATTTTTGAAATAAAGTATGCTGTTAGCGTCAGCAGTGTTAAAAACCTTAAAAACAGCGGATTGAGGCGGGTTAAACATTGTTTCACAATCATGATTGCTAATGCGCGCCATTCTAATTTCTTTGCTCATTTTTTCCATAGCATATCTCATATTCTCTTGCACATTTTGCGTGCTAATAGAGCCTCTTTGCCCATCAACCGCCATTTTAAATATTTGCATCGCGGACAATATTAAAATGGAAAAAAGACCGATGGAAACCAATAATTCCAATAAACTCGCGCCTTTAACAGATTTTATTTTTTTAGCTAAACTCATAATTTTCTATGCTGGGACTATCGCCAATTATATAAATAAGTTGCAGCCGTATAATTATGATTTTCCATACCATCTTTCCATCGGACAACACATTTGATGTCCAAATATTCACTGTTATCAACCACGGTGATTAAGCGATAAAAATTTGTCGCCGCAGCGGTTGCTGTATGAGTATAAAAACCATCATTATCAATATACAGCCTGGCTTCATCTATGGAATTTACAATATTAATATGCCTGCCATAATCTATGGTATAAGTGCCTGCTATATCTTTATTCCAGTCGTTGCCCGGTGTCAGCCAATTTAAATCCCTTGCATTTCTTACTAACTCAAGGCCTTCTTGCGCCAAACCAGAAGCAATCAAAACATTTTTATTAATATACTGGGCCTTTACATTTTGAATTACCAATGACAAAACACCAACCATGCCCATGGTAATGATCATCATCGCCACCACAACTTCCAATATACTAATTCCGGAATTGTTTTTTATTATTTTAGATTTCATTCTTGATTAATTAGTTATTGTGTAAAAATATTATTTTTCAGCGTAGATCAGCGTAATTATCAGCGTTTGATCAGCGGAAACTTGGCTTAAAGTATGAATTTTATAAATCACCAAAATTGTGGACAAATAATTTTTACACAGAAACTA
>JAHJXD010000047.1 GCA_018827685.1 Patescibacteria group bacterium | reverse complement strand
TTTTTATTAATTAATTTAAAGTTCATAAAGTTAATCAACTTTTGACTTTATAGACTAAGACTACTTTTATGTTTAAATTCAAAAAAAGTTTTTTATTAGTTGCCACAGTTCTACTTTGCGGTATTGGAGTTGCTAATATTGATAATAATGCTACAAAAGCAGGAGGGCCGACATTTATTAACGCTAGCACCATTAGTCAAATTTATAAAGTTGATGGAAATAATTATATAATAAAGTATGTTTGGAATATTTTCCCAAAACTTTATACCGCCCCTGAAAAACTTGTAGGCGTTGGGGATATTTTATATTTTATATATAGTGATAACAACAATGTATATTCTGAAGGAAATTGTATAATACAAGAAGATAATGAAAATTATTTTTGCCAAATACAATGGCCAATTGAATTACCTAAATCTGGCTACACAAAATATCAAAATTACACTATATCAGACGGGCCAATTGATATAAAATCTGATTTAATAATTGAAGATATAAATTATTTAATAAGGAAAAATGAGCAGTATAATAGCATTGATATTAGCGTAAAATATAAAAATAATTCAAACATAGATATAAATAAATCATTTTATATTCAAGTAATTGCTACATCAACTAGTGATTACTCAAATGGTTATATTGGTGGAAGATTAATTGAGCAAAAGATCGAAGCGCATAAAAGTTATACTACAGTAGTTGCTACATATATAACATACCAGCAAAATACAACATTTGAATTAACTGCAGTCGTTGACAGAGCGTTTGAAGATTCTAATGATCCAAATTTTTCTAGAGATTATGATAATAGAATTCACGAATCCAATGAAAATAATAATACTTTGACGAAAACAATTACTATTGGCAATAATGAAAAATGCTCTCTTGTCTGTAAAAATATTGGCACTCGTTCAGAAGGCTGGTATGATTCATGCGCGGGAAATTTAATAAAATGGGAAAATTGCGGAGGAGTAAAAATAGAATGCGCGAAAGCAGGCGAAAGTTTAGGAGCGGTTGTTCCTGGCAACGATAAAATGTGCTGTCCTGGATTATATCCATATATTAAGCAAGGACAAATAGGAACAAAAGGAATTTGCGTTGCAAAAAAGCCTGAAATTAAAGATCAGAATGTTATTGATATTAACACTAACACCAATTTATTGTATCAAGGCAAATTAGACACAATACTCACAGAACTAAAACAACTTAGAGATAAAGTCAAAGAACAAGCAACACAGATTAAATATCTAGAAAAACTAACAACAGGAGTAAAAGAATTAGCAGAAAATGTTAAAGAATCAATTAATAATTTTATTACTTATGGAGTAGATGAAAATACTAAAAAGTTAGGCGCGGGTGAAAGAGCGGCGGTAATGTATTCATTCAAGAACGCGTTTAACAAACTACCTGAAACAGAACAAGAACTCGCTGACGCTATTAAAATAGCAAATGGAAGATGGCCAGAATTAAGAAATGACAATGCGGAGAAAAAAGCAAAAGAGCAATTTCAGAAAATATATAAAAGAATTGCCGACATGAATAACGCTTCTGATAATGCGGCTATTACTGTAATGGCTTATGGTTTAAGGCAAAAAGCTGACAATAGAAATCTAGATTCAGAAAAAGCTGGAATTAAGACATTTTACAACATCTACAAACATAATCCTGGAACAACAGAAGAATGGAATATTATGCAGGCAATAACTTATTCTGGAGCAAGCAGAGGCATTGACACTGATGGAGATTTATTGTTAGATGAAAGAGAGAAAGAGCTTGGAACAGATCCAAACAAAAAAGACACTGACGGAGATGGGCATTTAGATGGGGAAGAAGTGGCAAATGGATATGATCCGCTGAACAAGTAAAGTTTAGCTGATGTAATTAATTTTAAAGAAATTAAATTAAATATAGAGAAGTATTGACAAAATAATAAAATACGGTAATAATAAAGAAATTAGAGATTTATTATAACTTATTTAAAGAAACATGGCTGAAGTTAAAGACAAAAAGAAGATTGGCGCGACCGAGGTTAAATCAGAAACAAAAGCTAACGAAGATTCTAAACAAAGAATCCGCATTAAGATTAAAGCTTTTGACCATAAGATTATTGACCAGTCAACCAAGAACATTATTGATACCGCGCAAAGGACCGGAGCACAAATTTATGGCCCCATACCTTTGCCAACGGAAAAGAAAAAGTATACGGTTAATAGTTCGACTTTTGTCCATAAAGATTCTCGAGATCAATATGAAATTAGAATTCATAAAAGATTGGTGGACATTATTGATCCGACGGCTAAAACCATAGAATCTTTAGTCAACCTCGGACTGCCTTCCGGAGTTGATGTTGAAATTAAAATGTAGTTATTTATTGAAGCCGCGGGCTATAAGATAAATATAATATTAATGAAGTTTTAGGCGGCTCTCGAAAGGGAAAGTGCTTAAAAAAGAATTAATATAATAGCGAGGTAAAATTCAACAAACAAAATTAAATTCTTAATTTAGAAATTAATTTAACTTAACTGCCTTAAACGCGGTCCTAAGCTGGTTTGTTGAAAGACCAGTTTTTTAAATTACGAGTTAAACAATATGAAATTCATAATAGGTAAAAAAATTGAAATGACACAAGTTTGGCAGGACGAAAAAGTAATAGCTGTGACCAAGATTCAGGCTGGTCCTTGCCCGGTAGTACAGCTAAAAACTATTGCTCAAGATGGTTATAGCTCGGTTCAGCTTGGTTTTGACCAGAAAAAAGAAAAAAATATTAAAAAGCCGCAACTTGGCCATTTAAAAAAAGCAAAAATTTTAACTAAAGACGGAAAAAATAATTTAAAATATTTAAGAGAGTTTAAAGATGAAATTAAAGATTTAAAAATTGGGGATGTTGTTGATGTAAATACTTTTGAGGTCGGTGATACGGTAAAAGTTACCGGTACTTCAAAAGGTAAAGGTTTTCAGGGCGGTGTTCGGCGGCATGGCTGGCATGGCCATAAAAAAACTCACGGCACCAAAGATCAGGTTAGAACCTCGGGTTCAATTGGCGCCGGCGGTCCGCAGCATGTTTTTAAAGGTTTAAGAATGCCTGGGCGGATGGGTAATACCAGATCAACTGTAAGTAATTTAAAAATTGTTCAGATAGACCGAGAAAATAATATTTTATATATTAGCGGCGCTGTTCCTGGCGCGAGAAATGGATTATTGCGCATAGTGCGCGACTAATGTATAAAAAATTTGTGTTTTATACTATGCAAATAAATATATACAATCAAAACGCAGAGCGAGTTGGGGATTTGAAATTATCTGACAAGGTTTTTGGCGTGAAAGTTAATAATGATTTAGTACACCAGGCTACGGTTACTCAAATGGCCAACCAAAGACAGGTTATCGCTCACACTAAAGACAGAAGTGAAGTTAGAGGCGGCGGCAGAAAGCCGTGGCGGCAAAAAGGCACAGGGCGCGCGCGCCATGGTTCAAGCCGATCTCCTATTTGGATTGGCGGCGGCGTAACTTTTGGTCCGAGAAATGATAGGAATTTTAAAAAGAGAATTAATAAAAAAATGAAACAAAACGCGATATTTATGGTTTTGTCAGATAAGGTGGCTAATAATCATTTTGCTGTTTTGGATAAATTTGAAATAATTGAATTTAAAACTAAATTTTTTAATCAGATTATATCTGGTTTTGAAAGTAAAATTTTTGTTCCAGCCGATGATGGTCAAAAGTCATTATCAACCCAGACAGATGAAAAAGCTATAAAAACACAGGTTAAAAAGAAAATAAACAAAAGAAGTTTTTTAATAATTGTTGATAAAATTGATAAAAAATTAAATTATTCAGCAAAAAATTTAGTCGGAGTTGAATTAATCAATTTGGATAATATAAATATTGTTGATTTGTTAAAATACAAGGATTTAATTTTTACTAAAGCGGCAGTTGAAAAGATAGAGGAAAGATATCAATAAAATCATATGGGTTTATTTAGCAGAAAAACTGAAGACAAAAAAGAGCAAGCGGTTAAAGCCGTGAATATTAATGTTGTCAAATCTGAAACCAAGAGTATGAAAGATTTATATAGCGTTGCTGAAACAGTTAAAACAAAAGAAGGCAAAAGTGGAGAAAAAAGAATGGTTCATGGCGATGCTTATAAAATCATAACAAAACCATTGGTTACTGAAAAAGTAAGTAATTTAGGCGCTTTAAATAAATATGTTTTTGTTGTAGCTAAAAATACCAACAAAATCGAAGTAGCTAAAGCGATTAAAGAAATTTATGGCATTAAACCGGTTTGCGTAAATGTTATTAGAATGAGTGGTAAAAAAGTGCGTTACGGCCGGATTAGCGGTCAAAAAAAAGATTGGAAAAAAGCGATTATAACTTTACCTAAAGGTGAAACGATTAAAATTTACGAAGGAGTGTAAAAATTGATAATTTATAAGATATGGGAATAAAAAAAGTAAAACCTACATCACCTGGCAGAAGATCGGCAACTTTTGATGATTTTTTAGATATTACTAAAACTGAACCGGAAAAGAGTTTGGTTGTTATACGAAAAGGTCAAGCTGGCAGAAATAACCAGGGCAAAATTACAGTTAGGCATCAGGGCGGCGGCGTTAAAAGATATATTCGCCAGATTGATTTTAAAAGGGATAAATTTGATATACCTGGAAAAATTATGTCGGTTGAATATGACCCTAACCGCGGCGCTCGCATTGGCTTGGTAAATTATAAAGATGGAGCGAAAAGATATATTATTATGCCCTTGGGTTTAGGTGTCGGCGATGAAATATTAAGTTCAAAAAATCAAATTGAAATAAAAATCGGCAATGCCATGCCAATTAAATTTATTTTACCTGGCATTGAGGTTAATAATATAGAGTTAGAACCAGGCAGGGGCGCAAAAATCGCCCGTAGCGCTGGCAATTTGGTTTTTGTTATGGGCATTGAAGGTCATTATGCGCAAATTAAAATGCCTTCAAGCGAAATTAGATTGATTAATAAAGATTGTCTTTGCACTGTCGGCCAGGTTAGCAATCCGGACAGAAGACATATTACCATCGGCCGAGCCGGGCGACAAAGATTGTTAGGCGTTAGACCAACAGTTAGAGGTACGGCCATGAATCCGGTTGATCATCCGCATGGCGGCGGTGAAGGCAAGCAGCCTATTGGCTTAAAGCATCCAAAAACAAAATGGGGCAAACCGGCTCTAGGCGTGAAATCCAGGAAGAGTAAGAAAAGATCAAACAGGTTGATAATTAGTAGAAGAAAAAAGTAAATAAATAACAGGACTTACGCAGTTGATTTGTAAATAGGCGATAGTCCCTAAATATATGTCTAGATCACTTAAAAAAGGGCCATACATAAACGAAAGATTATTAAAAAAGATAAAGGCTTTGCGCGCCGGCGACAAGACCATAATTAAGGTTTGGGATAGGTCTTGTACGATTACACCCGAGATGGTAGGCTTTGTTATTGGCGTGCATAATGGTAAACAGCATATCCCGGTGTTAGTAGTGGAAAACATGGTTGGGCATAAATTAGGAGAATTTTCACCGACTAGAAAGTTTATCAGTCATGGCGGCAAGATGGCTAAAAATCAGGCTAAAGAGGCGACAGTCGCGCCCACAGCCCCGGCGTCTAAAGCAAGTACTTAGAAAGTAAAGATAATTTATTATGTATGGAAGTTAAAGCTAAAGCAAAATTTATTAAGATGTCTCCGACTAAAATACGGTTAATAGCTAATCTTATTCAGAAAATGCCGGTTGAACAAGCCCTGGATCAGTTAAGATTTATTAATAAGTTAGCCGCCGGACCGTTGGCTAAACTGATTAAATCAGCCATGGCTAATGCTGAACATAATTTTGAATTGGAGAAAGATAATTTATTTATAAAAGAATTGACGGTTAACCAGGGCCCGACTTTAAAACGTTCAATGCCTCGAGCGCATGGCCGAGCCACACCGATTAGAAAAAGAACCAGTCATATTAATTTAGTTTTGGGTGAAATTAAAGCTTCAGGCGCGACAAAAACTAAAAAACAAGAAATTGACGCGCCAGTAAAATTAGGAGCACAGCCCAAAAAAGAAGCCGTGGTTAAATTAAACGAATCGGTTAAAACAGAAATAGTTGAACCTAAAGATGATGTTAATAAAGAAAAAGGCAAGGTTATAGTTGACCCGAGGATGCAAGGCCGAGGCGGTCATGCTAAAATCGAGGGCGGTAAAGGCTTTGCCGCTAAAATGTTTAGGAGAAAGAGCGGATAAGTTAAATGTTAATTGTTAAAAGTTATATATGGGACACAAAGTAAATCCAAAAGTTATAAGGTTGAACATTACCAGGACTTGGCCGTCTAAGTGGTTTGCT
>JAHJXD010000046.1 GCA_018827685.1 Patescibacteria group bacterium | reverse complement strand
ATTAGCAATAATATAATTGAAAATTTTTAATGTTTTTCATTTTATTTAAAAATTTACTTTATCAATCAGTGTTATTGGCTATTTACATTAACCGTCTGTTGAACTTTGTTAGCTGTTAAATTTATTACATTTTCTATTTTATCTTGGGATAAAATTACCGTATCAATCATATCGGCGAATATTTTTTCCATGGCATTTGAATCAGCGCCTTTGTACCAGCTTTTAGCAGTTAAAACTTGTTCAGCGAAAACACTTATATCTAGGTCATTAATTTGTTCATTAACTAAAGCGCGCAAAGCCGTGGGTTTTTTAGCTTTGGCCAAATAAGTTTTAACTTGATCGGCCTGGGTCTCAAATTGAATAAAATCCCAAGACTCATCAGTATGTTTGCTTTTATTGGAAACGGTTTCTATCCAATAATTAGCAAAGTTAATTGGTGTGTTGCCTTCAATCTGGGGCAGTTTGGCAATACTAAAATTAAGTTTTGGCGCTTGCGCCTTAATGATTGGCAGATGATAGGCATAGCCAAACATAATACCTAATTTTCCTTGAGTAAACATATTTAAAGAATTGTCAAGATTTTTATTCCAGGCATACACTTCTTTAGACGGATTATTAAAATCAGTATAAAAGCGCAAGGCTTCCAGCCCGGGATTATATTTTTGGTCTTTAAAAGCTGCCGGCGTTCTATTAAATAGAACTTGGTCGCTATCATCCATCATAACTGATCCGTTTTGCATCATTAAGACTGATAAAATATCACTATAGCGTTCAATGTTGTTAGCGCCGCCTAAGCTTGCGCCTGATTGAATAATCTCGCCTTTATCGTTTTGTTTGGTCATTTTTTTAACGTCTTGCTGGAAGATGTTATTCCAGTAAACCGGCGGTTCAGCTACGCCGGCATTATTAAATAAATCTTTGTTATAATACATGGCTAAAGTATCAACCGACAAAGGCAGGCCGTAAACTTTTTGTTTATATTGTTTGGTTTTTTCGTCCAGAGTTGGGATAACCACGTCTTGATAAACCGCATCAACAAAATTATTTTTTAGGCTATTTAAATCCAAGCTTTTAGCAGTTCTTAATTCAGGGATAACTTCTTTTTTGATAGTGCCGCGGATCACGGGGTAAGCCATGGTGATGGTCGCGGGCATGGGCGTGATTTTGTTTAAATATTTTTTTGTCCAAGTATTGTGAATAGAGAAAATATCCGGTCCGCGATCTTCGGCCAAAGCATTTATTAGCTCGTTTTCATATTCACTATAGCGCAACTTACGGTAATTTATGGTAATAAAAGGGTGCAGCTTTTTGTAGGCGGCTAAAATTTCTTCAAAAGCATCTTGGCCGTCATAAACTCGCCAATAAGTAAGTGTAATTGGCTTCATAGCATCCTGAGTTTGCTGATCAACCAGTTTGCAACCGAAACCAGATGTGAGCAGGAAAATGAAAAGGAGAAATAATGTTATTATTTTTGTTTTCATAGTATGTTTTTAATGATAAATTTCCAATAATAAATAACAATTCAATAACTAACGGCTAATTTCAAATTATTTTTGACATTTGAATTTTGACATTTATATTATAACACAAAATTAATGCTAAAAAAACTTTTGCAGATTTTATTTTTGCAGATTATTCAATCCTTGGCCTATATTGCAATGCTTCGGCGATGTGGGGTGTTAGAATATTGGCTTCGCCGGCTAAATCGGCAATAGTGCGAGCCAGTTTAAGTATGCGAAAATAGCCTCTGGCCGATAAGTGCATTTGATCCACGGCTTGATGCAGTAAATTTGTTGAAGTGTTGTCAACCTGGCAAAAACGTTTAATCGCTTCTGGTGTCATTTCCGAATTGGTTATGAAATTAGTGTCTGCGAAACGTTGGCTTTGCAATATTCTGGCGTTTTCCACCCGCTTTTTTATTTCCGCCGATCCCTCGCTGTTTATGTCAGAAGATAACTTATCAAATTTTATTCTTGGCACTTCAATATGCAAATCAATTCGGTCCAAAATTGGTCCGGAAATTTTTTTCTTATAATTAATAATTTGCGCGCTTGAGCAGACGCAATTTTTTTCCCGATCGCCCAGATAGCCGCAGGCGCAAGGATTTGAAGCAGCCACTAAAATGAATTTTGCAGGAAAGCTTAAATTGCTGGCGGCGCGGCTAACATGAATCACGCCGTCTTCCAACGGTTGTCTTAAATTTTCCAGTACTTGGCGGGTGAATTCGGCGAATTCATCTAAAAATAAAATCCCGCGATGAGCTAAAGAAATTTCTCCTGGCCGCGGCCATGTGCCGCCTCCCACTAAAGCCACTCCTGAAGCTGTGTGGTGAGGCGATCTAAACGGCCGTGAAGTCATTAGCGCGGTTTCGGCAGGTAATTCTCCTGCCACACTGTAAATCTTAGTTATTTCTAAAGCCTCTTTTAAGGATAAATTCGGTAAAATTGACGGCATGGTGCGGGCAATCAAGGTTTTGCCCGAACCTGGCGGGCCGCTCATTAAAACATTATGCGCGCCTGCGGCCGATATTTCCATTGCCCGTTTAACATGTTCTTGGCCTTTAATATAGGCCATATCAAATTCAATTTTAACGTTGTCAAAATTAAATTCCGTATAAGGCGCCTGGGGTATTAGTTTGCAACCTTCTAAATGAGCGACTAGCTCAATTAAATTATTAACAGGTATGATTTCAAGGTCTTTAACCAATTTGGCTTCGGTCGCATTTGCCGCAGGCACAAACATCGCGGTCAGACCCTTGTTTTTAGCCTTGATAGCGATAGGCAAGATACCATTAACCGGCCTAAGTTCGCCGTTTAAAGCCAGTTCGCCCACGAATAAAAAATTAGAAAAATTATCACAGTTTATTTTTTTAGTGGCAGCCAAAATACTTATGGCGATTGGTAAATCGTAGCTTGGACCTTGCTTTCGTAAATCAGCTGGCGCCAAATTAACCGTAACTTTTCTTTTAGGAAAATACAGCCCGGAATTTTTTACCGCGCTTCTGACTCTTTCCCGAGATTCGGAAACCGCTGCGTCCGGCAAGCCGACAATAATAAAAGTCCCCAAAGGGTTATTAGAAATATCAGCTTCAACCTGAACTAATTCGGCATCCAGTCCGACCACGGCCGCGGAGAGAATTTTTGAAGACATAAATTATCGTGGTAATAATAAAAAGCTAATTTTTTACCACAGCCTTAGCTTCATCTAATTTAATGCTTAGAAGTTTTGACACGCCGCTTTCTTCCATGGTAACGCCGTAAAGAATATTGGCGCGGCGCATGGAAGCGCGATTATGGGTAATTACTATAAATTGAGTTTTATGCGATAGGTCGTCTAAAATTTTAGCTAGCCGTTTGGAATTGGCTTCATCAAGTGAAGCATCAACCTCATCTAAAACTACAAACGGCGCCGGATTGCAGCTAATAATAGCGCAAATAAGTCCGATAGCAGTTAAGGCTCTTTCACCGCCCGATAACATGGTAATAGCTTTTATTTTTTTGCCCGGAGGCGTGGCCAAAATTTCAATGCCAGCTAAACCAGTGGCATTATATTTTTGTAAATATGTTATCCGCTTTAAATTAGCCGCGAATCTATTTTCGAGTGGCTGGCTTTCAGCCGCCGACTCAATTTTGTTTATTTCATTTTTTTCACCATTTTTATTTTCCGGCGATTCTTCTGTTAAAACTTTAACAATTTTGGCCGTACCGCCGTTAAACAGAATTTTAAAATACTCTTCAAATTTAGCGGAAATATTTTTAAACTTTTTATCAAATTTTTCTTTAATGATTGCGTCAAGTTCTTTAATTATTTTTTCAAGCGACCCAACAGCATTGTTTAAATCATGGGTTTGATTTTCTAAATAATCAAAACGCTCTTTAGTTTCAATATATTCTTTTTCAATTTCCGGATCAATACCGCCGATTTGGTCAATTTGTCTCTGAAGCGAGTTAATTTTTTCTAAAGCCGCTTCCGCATCAACCGGCATGTCTACAACTTTATCCATAACTTCTTTTAAAACGCCATAATTATTTCTGATCTCAATTTCTAAATCTTCCAATTTAGTTTCGTATCTGGTGGAATTTATTTTTAATTCATTTAACTCGCAGCTTAAATTATTTATCTCATTTTGCAGGTTTTGCAGGTTTTTTTGTAAAGAAAAAAGTTTAATCTTTTGTTCGTTTTCTTTGGCGTTAAATGAATTTAATTTTTCTTTAATAGCGTTAATTTTTAAATCAAACTCTTCAATTTTATTTTTTGTGTTATTCTGCTCTTTTTTATTATCACTTAAAGTTGCCGCCACTTTATTGAATTTAAGTTTATTGGTAATATTATTTAACTCGGTTTCTAATTGATCTTTTTTTTCTTTAATTAGTTTAACTCTTTCTGACCTGGCGGAAATACGGAAACTGCTTTCATTAATTTTAGCCGCCATAGCTTCTTTTTTATAAGTTAAATCCATTAAATTTTTTTGCGTTTGCTCCAAATTTTCTTTTTTTAAGGCACTTTCGGAAAACTTTAAAATTAATTTAATTTTTTCTTTGATTTTTGCTATTATTGTTTTAATATTAGATAAATTTTCACTATTATCAATCTCTTCTAACAAATTTTTTAAATTTTTTAATTCCTGATTAATTTTTTCCATGCCTTGACCGCTTAAAATAGAACTGTGTTTTAAGAGCTGGTCGTTTAGTGTGTTGATTTTTAAATTTACTGCTTCTTTTTCTTTTTCTAAATCAATTAAAATTTTCTTTTCTTGATCAATATTTTTTTCTAGGCCTGAAGCTTCTTCATTTATTTTTTCAATTTCTTTTTTGATTTCAGAACTTTTATTAATTAGCCAGGATAAATCAAACTGGCCGCTAGCCTCAAGCCTTACTTCAAGCTCAGCTTCTAATTTGGCCAGTTTTTTAGTTAAAATTTCTTTTTGGTTTTGTAATTCATTGAGTTCTTTTTGCCATCCGTTAAATTCATCGCTGTTTTGATTCTGTTTCTCGCAAAGCTGACTTAATTCGCGGTTTAAGAGGGAGTTTTTCTTTTCTTTCTCAAGCTTAACGCGTTCCAGGCTTAAGAATTTTTTATTGTAATCACTGAATTTGCCATTAATTTCATGCCAAATTTTACTATAATAATTTTTTTGCAATTCTTTCAATTCAGCTTCAATTTCGCCGCGTTTTTTTAATTTATTAACTTGCCGGGTTAAACTTTTTAAGCGTGGCTCAATTTCCGACAAAAGCATTGAAGCCTGATTTAAATTTTCATAGCTGCGAATTAATTTATTAAGCGAGTCGTCGCGTTTAATTTGAAATTGTTTAACGCCGGTAGCTTCATCAAAAAATTCTTTTCGCTCAGAAAGGGTGGTATTCAAGAAACCTTCAACCACGCCTTGGCCAATAACGCTATAAGTCTTTTGGCCGAAATTTGATTTGGCTAAAAGTATCTGTACGTCGCTTAAGCGAACGCGAACTTGATTAATTAAATATTCGCTTTCGCCGTCGCGATAGAGGCGGCGAGTTAAAATTACTTGCGAATAGTCTATTGGGGCTTTATGATCTTCGTTATTTAAATACAGTGAAACTTCGGCCATGCTCAATTTGCTTTTTTTGTCAGAACCGGAAAAAATAATATCTTCACCCTTTTTACCGCGCAAAGTCTTCATGCTTTGCTCGCCTAAAGCCCAGCGCACCGAGTCGGCAATATTGGATTTGCCAGCTCCGTTAGGTCCCACAATTGAAGTAATGCCGCGTCGGTTCTCGCCCAACATGCCGGGAAAAATTAAAGTATTTTTATTGGCGAAAGATTTAAAGCCTTGGATTTCTAATTTTTCTAAAAACATAAGATTAAACTCACCAACTGCAAACGGCGATCATCCAAACAAATTTAAAAATTTAAGGGACTGTCGCGCTACAAATGCGGCTTAATTTTATTTTATTATACAATATTTTGTTTAATTTAAAAAGACGGACAGCTTGTTTTGTTTTTAAGTCTTTGTTGCGTAAATTTCATAAATTCTCAGAAGAAATTTAGGCGAAAATCTATCCAAAGGTGGCTAGAGGGAATCGGACCCTCGTATCTTGGACCACAACCAAGTGTTCTGCCATTAAACTATAGCCACCACAATAGCCACCCTTGAATAGATTTACCCCGTTAGATAGTCAATATCTAATGGGGTTTATTCTATTTTAAACCATTTAAGTATTCTTGGCAATTCAGAGGTGTTGCCTATGTCCCATTAAAAAGTCTGATGGGTTTCCAAGCCTGCAACTGTGGAAAGTGTGCTCCTGGGGGGAATCGAACCCTCGTCATGGCCTTAGAAGAGCCTTATTCTATCCATTGAACTACAGGAGCTTAAAGAGCATTGTGCCATAGTCCCATCAAAATATTACAGATTTAAATATGATTTGTCAAAAAATCCTGCTGTTTCGGAATTTTTATCGGAATTTTTATCGGAATTTTATACTTTACTTTTATGTTTCTCTTTGCTACAATTTAGGTAGTTTAAGCGCTATAAAGCCACAGTCCCCATGAGGCTTTTTAAGTATTATTTTATGCCAAGAAGGAAGCAAACAAAGCTGAAAGTTAGGATTGAAACAAAGAAAAAAATCCATAAAATTGATGATGGCATAATTTTGGAAAAGAAAATTTCTAAAGATTCTGAAGATATAGAGAGAAAAAAGATTTTATTAATGCGAGCAGGCGTAATTTGTATTATGGTTATTTTTTTTGCGGCCTGGATTTTTAATTTAAAACATCAGTTTAAAATTAATTCAAATAATAACGATAAGAGTTTGTTTAATTGGGAGCAGGCTAAAGCTGAGTTAGATAAGGCCATGAGTCATGTTAAGCAGGGTGTTAACGACATTAAACAAATTCAAGCAACTAATCAACAAAGAACTTTACCCCGCGAACAGGAATTAACGGTTGAACAGATAAATTTATTAAAAGGCAAGCTGATGAGCCAGACAACATCTAATACAACCGCTAGTAGTACAAAAAATTAAGACTAAATAGTTATTGTGTAAAAATATTATTTTTCAGCGTAGATCAGCGTAATTATCAGCGTTTGATCAGCGGAAACTTGGCTTAAAGTATGAATTTTATAAATCACTAAAATTGTAGACAAATAATTTTTACACAGAAACTAAATATATTATGCATAAAAAAATACTCAAGCCTTTCTTGTCCAAAGCTTCAAAGGACAAGAAAAAAAATAAGGCAGGAAAAACCCGGCTTAATCCCCGCTTGTCAGGGGAGCTGAAAGCTGTAACCCCCCCAGAACCCTCCTTGATAAAAGGGAAAAATGAGACTGTAGCTCTGAAAAATGCGGAATCAGAAGCAAAAAATGGAACCGGTTCAATCGCTAATTTAACAGTTACTAAAAAAGAAAAAACTTTTTATGGTATTGTTGAGCCGCAGCCGATAAATGATGAAATGCGCAAGTCATATTTAGATTATGCTATGAGCGTAATTGTTTCGCGCGCCTTACCTGATGTGCGCGACGGGCTTAAGCCAGTGCATCGCCGAATTTTATACGCCATGTGGAACGTCGGGCTTAGGGCTAACGCCAGATTTAGAAAATCAGCAACCGTAGTCGGAGAAGTTTTAGGCAAATATCATCCGCACGGAGATACGGCGGTTTATGATTCTATGGTTAGAATGGCTCAAGATTTTTCTATGCGTTATCAATTAGTGCGCGGCCAAGGAAATTTTGGTTCCATGGACGGCGACCGCGCCGCGGCCATGCGTTATACTGAAGCTAAATTATCCGCCATTGCCGAAGAGTTATTATTTGATATTGAAAAAAATACGGTTAATTTTATACCTAATTTTGACGGTTCGCATCAAGAACCTCTGGTGATGCCGGCTAAATTGCCTAACCTGCTCTTAAATGGCGCTATGGGCATTGCAGTAGGCATGGCCACTAACATCCCTCCTCATAATCTGAAAGAATTAATAAATGCAATTTCTCATTTAATCAGTAATCCCGAAGCCACGGTCGAAGATTTAATGCAATTCGTTAAAGGGCCTGATTTTCCCACCGGCGGCGTGATTTATAATCAAAAAGATATTTTACAAGCTTATGCTACTGGTAAGGGCGGTATTGTTATGCGCGGCGTAGCTGAAGTTGTAGAAAATAAAAATGGCCTGTTCCAAATTATTATTTCCCAAATACCTTACCAGATTAATAAATCAACTTTAGTGGAAAAAATCGCCGAATTAGTAAAAGATAAAAAAATTGAAGGCATTAAAGATTTGCGCGATGAATCGGATAAAGATGGTGTTAGGATAGCAGTTGATTTAAAGAAAGACGCTTATCCTAAAAAAATATTAAACAGCTTGTTTAAAATGACTCAGCTTCAAGAAACTTTTCATGTTAACATGCTGGCCTTGGTTGACGGTATTCAGCCAAAAGTCTTAACATTAAAAATGGTTTTGGAAGAATATATTAAGCATCGCGCCGAAGTGGTTAAGCGCCGCACGCAATTTGATTTGGATAAAGCGCTTGAACGAGCCCATATTTTAGAAGGTTTGATGATTGCTTTAAACAATATTGATGCGGTGATAAAAATCATCAAAGCTTCGCGCGATAAAGAAGCGGCTAAAGTAAATTTAATGAAGAAATTCAAGTTGTCTGAGCGCCAGACCATAGCGATTTTAGACATGAAACTATCAACTTTAGCTAATTTGGAAAGATTAAAAATAGAGAATGAATTAAAAGAGAAACGAGTTTTAATAAAAGAACTTGAATCAATTCTAAAATCAACATTTAAAATAAAAGATATTATTAAAAAAGAAATCAATGATTTGGCGGAAAAATTTGGTGATGACCGAAGGACTAAAGTCATTGCCCACGGTGTTAAAGAATTTTTAACAGAAGATTTAGTGCCGAATGAAGAAGCCGTGGTTATGATGACGCGAGATGGCTATATCAAGCGCACCGCGCCTGATACTTTTAAAGTGCAGGGCAGGGGTGGCAAAGGCGTAATCGGTTTAACTACCAAAGAAGAAGATATGGTGGAGTTCATGTTCACAACTTTAACTCATAATGATTTATTATTTTTTACCACCAAAGGCCGAGTTTTTCAGCTTAAAGCCTATGAAATACCTCAAGCTACTAGAACGGCCAAGGGTATGCCAATCGTTAATTTTTTGCAATTGGCCGGCGGAGAAAAAATTACTTCGGTGTTGCCTTTAGATAAAATAGCTAAAAGCAAATATTTGTTTTTTGCCACAGAAAAAGGCTTGGTTAAAAAAGTTGAAATTGACGCTTTTTCCAATGTAAGGCGTTCAGGCTTGATTGCAATTAAAATAAGAGAAGATGATTCATTGATTTGGGCTAAACCAACCGATGGCAATGATCATATTGAATTAGTTACGGCTCATGGTCAAGCTATTAGATTTAAAGAAAGCGATGTCCGCGACATGGGGCGCAATGCGGCCGGGGTGCGCGGCATTAGATTAAAAAAGAAAGACGACACTGTCGTGGGCATGGGCGTGATTAAAAATGATAAAGAAAAAATTAAAAAATATCAGCTTTTAGCCATTTCTGAACATGGTTTTGGCAAGCGCACGCCCATTGGTTTATATAAAGTTCATGGTCGAGGCGGTTTTGGTATTAAAACAGCTAAAATAACTTCTAAAACCGGAAAATTAATTAGCGCTTTTGTGGTTAACGCCGAAATTATGGCGGATAAAGATATGATTATTATTTCGGAAAAAGGGCAAGTTATAAGATTAACGTTTAAAACCGTTAGTCAATCAGGACGCGATACTCAAGGCGTTAGATTGATGAGATTTAAGGAAGATTCGGATAAAGTGGCTTGCGTTACTTGGGTATAAAATTTAAAACTATGTCTGTAAAAATAAATCATGATTTATGCATCGGCTGCGGGACTTGCGAAGTTTTGTGTCCTGCTGTTTTTAAATTAAACGTCAAAGGCAAAGCAGATGTTGTAAGCCAAGAACAGATTGCTTGCGCTAAAAATGCTGCTGAAAATTGTCCGATGCAAGCGATAGAGATTAATCCTGTCAAATCAATGCGGCAAGGCGCAAGTGTTTAGTTATCAATATTTTCTATAATGTCCTGAGTGGTAGTGGCGGCAGTGATATTTTCTTCTATATTAGAAACATTGTCTGCAGATGAAGTCGCGATAGTAGTAGCAACGGCAGTGGTAGTGGTAGTGGTAGCAGTAGTAATGACAGCAGCAGATCCTTGACTTATTAAATTTTCTTCACTTATTAAATTTTCTTGAGATAAAGGCAAATCAACCCAGCCTAAAGAGTCTTCGCATTTTTCTTCAACTTTCTTCCATTCCCCATTTTCAATCCAGACGCAATAAGCTTGTTTGGTAATCTGATCATAAAGCTGAATCTTTTCTGAAATTTCAAGAGTTTTAATTTGAGCTTTTTCAATTTCAGCCTCCTTAATAAAAACTTTTTCCAAAGAAGCTAAGGCCTTTTCTACTTTCTGATTAAAATTAAAATATAAATCTGAAACCATTTGCCAAAGTTGAGAAAAGAAATTTAAGCCAGCATATTCTTCTGCTTGACTAACCTCGGTTGGTAATTCAGACTTCTTGGTTAATGACTCTATAATTTTATTTAAATTTTCTGAAACTTCTACGTCCAAAGCGTCTACTTTAAATTTCAAATCAGCTAATTTAATTTTTTTTACCAGACTTATCCCTTTATTCCAATCTGGCTCTTCTTCTTTCCCTCCAACAACGCAACTTAAATAATAACTATCTTCTTTAAAATCAAAATTTATAGGATTGGTTTGTCCTAATTTTACTTCAAAAATTCCATTTTCTATTTTAATTTTATTCTTTCCAATATATTCTTCTTCCCAAAGAGCCTGTTCGGCGGTTTCAGTTCCCCAAATTTTGAATTTCACGTTATAATCTGCGTCAAGAATTATTTTTCCATAATCATCGGTTACTTTGGCTTGATAGTCAATCTCTGGCGCGGCTTGCGCTGAATGAGCTATAAAGAAAAGAAAAAAAATTGGGATGAGTTTAAGTATATGTTTCATGGCTTTTAAAAATTAATATATTGTCGTGCAAGCATAACTTACCACATTAGCATATTGTCCTGCTGATTGAAGCGGATCAACTTCTATTTTATAAACTATGGCGGTTGTTTGTCCGTCTATGGTTGTTGCGCTTGGATAATAGGCCACTTCTTCCGGAGCGCTGGTAATTGCCGCGTAAGTATCGTCAGCTGAAAATCTGCTTGTTGTGCCTGTGCCCAAAGAATCATCTGAAGTGTGATAACCAAATCCACCCATGGACGGCCAAATACTTGGAACCGCGTTAGTTCCTGAAACATCTAATATGGTTTCGTTGGTTTTTAAATTTGTTAAATTCCCATCCTCTTGAATAGTAATTTTATAACCTGTCACGGCATTGGTTGTTGCTTTTAATTCTTGGGCCGCGACATTGATAAAATTCGGAAACAAACTTCCGAAATCAATCCAGCCAGAACCGCCGGTTGAAACAGTTGTTGTCGCGCCTTCTGTATTTATATTAACATTAATCCCGGAAATATCAAAACTTAAATAAGCAGCTGGAGTAATTTTAGAATTCCCGGCTATAAAAGGAAAATTTTCATAATTAATATTATCAGGCGAAGAAACAGTAAAATAAGTTTTATCTCCAATATACATCCCTACTGTTCTGTCAGGGCATGAAAACCAATTAATGTCATAAGCAATAAAATAATAAGAATTAGTGTCAGTTAAAATTTGGATTGGATTAAGAATAAGATTAGCCGTGCCTGCAGAAAAAGGGTTTTGTTTCGCAGCCACTAACATATCTTGGTCTGTTTCAAAAACTTGATCTCCATCATCTTTCCAGATTGTTATTTTATCAACATCAATATCCTGCATTGTTGAACTGCTTGTTTTATCTATTCGCAAACCAGTCCATTCTACTGTTCCAGCGCTGCTGCTGGCAGTCAGCATTGTCATTAAAACATTAGTTTCTCCCTGATCAGCTTCAGCTGGAGCTAAGTTTGGCGGGTCAATGATCGCTTGATCAATCCATTCGTCTAAGCCGCTTGAATTGGCCCCAGTGTCAGGCGCTCGATCAACGTCTTCGCCGTCTGAGCCGTAAACTGTTTTATAATATAAATTCAAAGAAGCTACTGGCTCTTCAATGTATTGTTTTTTAGTATACCACTCCATATAACCAGGCGAGCCAATAGTTATTTTTAATCCTAAAGTGCCAGAATCATATTCTCCATTAGTTAAATTTACTTCTGAATGATTTTCTAAAATAGTCCACGTGTCTCCATTGTCAGTAGACCTGCGAAGCCATAAATCCCACTTGTTAGAACCAGCGTATTCTGTTTCAAACATATACCAAATATTAGCGTATTTTGTGCCTGGCGCGTTTAAATAAGCTTCTGTATTCATTCCAACGGCTGAACTGGTAGCAATAGTATGCAGTTTTATTTTAGCAAAAATATTATGAAAACTGTCAGTTAAATAGCCCTCATAAATCTCCTGCTGTTCTTTGGGAATTTCATAATAATCTTCTATGGGATCAGCGCTGGCTCCTGAAAGGTCTTTATAAACACTCTGACCTGGCCATCGGCTGGTAAAACCATTATATTCAAAATTATATAATAAATCGCCTGAATTTGGATTCATATCAGCATAAATATGAGTTGAACCAAAAGTAGTTTTTGCGTAAACGTCAAAAGCAGTGGTAGTAGCGTTAAAAAGATTTTCATTAACTCTCATTTCTATATAACCATTATTAATACTTTTAACATTATAACCCAAATTATTGCTAGTTAAATTATATGATTCACTATTAATTTCAGCGTATTCAGCTAATTTGGTCCAATTTGCTTCTTGGTCAACAGATTTCCAAAAAGAAATGGTGTAAGTCCCGGCTTGGCCAGGAGCGCTTGAGCGCACAGCATAAAGCATAACTTTATAAAAAAGATCAGCGTCATAATCAGGATTCCAATGAAATTCATAGTAATTGCCTTTGTTGACATGATGAATGTTGTCTACCTGAATTCTGGCATAAAAACTGGGCGGATAGCCATTAATCCCGTTATTATTTATTGTCCAAAGATTAGTCAAATCAAGCTGGTCTGATGTAATATTCGGATTATTGATTCCGTCAATCTGGTTGTCAGTACAAACAGTATTATAAGTTTCAAGCCATGAGATTGCTCTGGCAAAATCCGTGAAAAAATAAAAGCAAAAAAATATAAAAATGGAGGAGAAAATAATGATAAAATTATGTTTCATATTTAATCTTATATTAAATCTTCTTCCATTGTTTCCGGCTTTTTTAAGCCAAACAATTTTAACACTGTTGGAGCGATATTGCAAAGAGATCCGTCCTGTTTTAAATGAAGATTTGGTTCTAAATTATTAGCGATTAAAATAAATGGGACAGGATTGGAAGTATGATTGGTGTTTTTTTCACCTGTTTCTTTAACAATCATTTCTTCAGCATTACCATGATCGGCCGTAACTAAAACTATTCCATCTTTATTTAAAATTTCTTTAACAATTTCACCTAGACAAATATCAGTTATTTTAACTGCTTTAATTACTGCTTCCATATTTCCAGTATGACCTACCATATCAGGATTCGCAAAATTAATAACAAAAAAATCATCTTTATTTTCTTTTATTCTCTTTAACACTTTATTGGTTATTTCTATAGCGCTCATTTCTGGTTTTAAATCGTAACTTTTTACTTTAGGAGAAGCAACCAAAAACCACTCTTCTCCATTTATTGGCTGTGTCTGGCCATTATTAAAAAAATAAGTGATGTGAGCGTATTTTTCTGATTCGGCAATATGAAATTGTTTTAAATTATTATTGCTTAAAATAACATTTAAAGGTTTTTCCACTTCCGGATGTTTAAAAACAGATTTAATCGGCATATTTTCTTTATAAGGAACAAAAGTAGCAAAAAAAATATCCTTAATTATTTTTTTTCTTTTAAACAAAGTAAATTCATGTTCTTGCATTACAAATGCTTGGGTTATTTGCTTGGCTCTATCAGGACGAAAATTAAAAAATATAACACTGTCTTTATTTTTTATTGGGCTGAAAGAATCTTTTATTTTAAAAGGGGAAATAAATTCATCTGTAATTCCCTTTCTATAAGAAAAATCAACACCTTCTTTGACTGAAGAAAATTGTTCTGCTTGTCCTAAGGTTAAAGCATTATAAGCAACCTCGGTACGCTCTGCTCTATTATCTCTGTCCATAGAATAAAATCTACCGATTACACTGCTTATTTTACCTAATTTTATTTTTTTTATTTTATCCTGAATTTTTTTAAAATAGCGCAAACAACTCATTGAACCAACATCTCTGCCGTCAGTAAAAAAATGGAAAAAAACTTCTTTTGCTTCTTTTTGGCTTAGCACATCAAGAAGAGCTTCTAAATGTTTAATATGACTATGAACACCGCCATCGCTTAAAAGTCCCATAATATGCAAACAAGAATTATTTTTTTTTGCGTATTCAACAGCTTCTATAATACAAGAATTTTCAAAAAATGTCTGTTCTTCTATTAATTGAAAAATACAAGATGACATTTGTTCAATTTTTTGACCGGCGCCAATATTTAAATGTCCTACTTCGGAATTTCCATGAGTTCTTGCCGGCAATCCTACGGCAGGTCCAGACGCTTTTAATTTACTTGACGGATAATGATACCAATAATAATCCATATTTTTTGTATCAGCCAAAGCAATCGCGTTTCCTCCCCATGCTGGAGAAACTCCCCAGCCATCAAGAATAATAAGAACTATCGGTTTTTTTTTGTTTATAAACATAAAATAAATAAAAATTATAAAATTAAAAATTTCT
>JAHJXD010000099.1 GCA_018827685.1 Patescibacteria group bacterium | reverse complement strand
TCCGCCATCTCCAGGTCTTCCGCAAAGAAGTACTTTGGGACGTTGAAAGACAGTTTCAGCTAATATACCAGGACATCACCGAGCGCAAAAGAGCGGAACAGGAAGTTGTCGAGACCTTGCAGCAGTTGCAGGAAACAAGAGACATGCTGATCCAGTTCGAAAAACACGCGGCCGTCGGACGCCTGGCAGCCGGTGTCGCCCATGAAATCCTCAATCCCGCCAGCGTCATCTCCTCCCGACTTCAATTTATGGAAGAAGAGAACCTTTCGGAACCGGCCCGGGAAAACGTGAAGGTTTGCCGGGAACATCTTCAGAGAATTGTAAAGATCAGCCATGATTTGCTTCAATCCTCCGCCAAAAAGCCAAGGGTGCTTGTTGGCGGCGACCTCCGCCGTGTCATCGAAGTGGGTCTGCAAATGACGGAGCGCAGGAGGAAAGAGGATCATGTCCAGGTCGAGTACAATCCCCTGCCGGAGACCATCCCTGTCAAAATGGAAATGGACAGGGTGGTGAAGGTGATGGTCAACCTTATCCTCAACGCCTGTGACGCGATGATGGGTAACGATTCGAAACGAATGATTGTTGCCGCACATCGTCACGAAGTGACCTCGACGAGACCATCCGTCCGTCTGATTGTCGCCGACAACGGTCATGGTATCCCTGCGGGAGATTTGGACAAGATTTTTGAGCCGTTCTTTACCACCAAAGCCCCGGGCAAAGGCACGGGACTGGGTCTGTCTGTCTGCAAAGGAATCATCCAGGAGCACGGAGGCACGATTCGCGCGGAAAACAATGACATAGGGGGGGCATCCTTTGTCGTGGAATTGCCCCTTTTCTATCCATGAAGAAGGATGGTCTCAAATCAAATATCAAACGAAGATTCCCCGCAGGCTGTCTGCCGCGGAAAGATTCAAACAAAAAGGGGGGCATTTTATGAGATCTCTCAGGATTCTGCTGGTTGAGGATAATCCCGATCATGCTGAACTGGCCGGAAGGGCATTATTGCGGGAAGCTCATGTAAACGAGGTTGTGCGGGTGGAATCGGGGCAGGATTGTCTGGAACGACTCGCCAATGACTGCAATTTCGATTTAATCTTGCTGGACTACGATCTCCCGGGGATTGACGGCCTGGAAACCCTGAGGAAAATCAATAAAAACGGCTACGATATGCCAGTGATCATGGTGACGGGTCATGGAAACGAGGCGGTCGCCGCCGAGGCGATAAAAATCGGGGCATATGATTATGTTGTTAAATCAGGCAATTATCTTGCGGCGCTGCCCGCAGTGGTAATGAAAGCCCTGGAGAATCACAGGATAAAGAAAGAACATGCGCAATTGAGGGAAAATATTGAGCAGAACTACCTTGACACTCTCGAAGTGCTGATCTCTGTAATTGAGGCAAAGGATTTTTATTCCCGCGGTCATTCCGAGAGGGTGTCAAGATATGCTTTCGCCATTGCAAAAGAGATGAAATTATCTTCCGGAGAGACGGAACGCATCCGGGCGGCTGGGCTGCTTCACGATATCGGAAAGATTGCGATAGACAAACAAATTCTTCTCAAGAACGGCCCTCTGAGCGGTGAAGAAAGAAAAGTTGTTCAGACTCATTGCAAATGCGGCGTAAAGATACTGAAACCCGCAACTTTTCTCGGAGAGATCTTGCCCATTGTTCATCAGCACCACGAGCGTTTTGACGGGAAGGGTTATCCACAGGGACTGAAAGGCGATGAGATCGACCCGGGCGCCCGCATACTGGCCGTGGCCGATTCCTTTGAGGCAATGACAAGCGCCCGTTCCTACCGTTCGGCCATGCCCTTTGAAGAGGCTGTGGATGAGATCAGAAGGCGTGCGGGCACGCAGTTCGACCCTGAGGTGGTGGAGGCGTTTTTAATCGCCATAAAGAAAATAAAATAGCCAATCGGAGATCATGAAAATGAAAAGAACATCCATAATCTGCATTGTCGTCCTGCTGCTGATGGCCGCGGGATCGCTGATTATTTATAGAAATTATCTTCAGGTTGAGGCCGATATAGTGGCGGATTTCAACAGGCATCAATTGGCAATGGCCAGTCTGATAGGACGGGAGGCGGAGATAGTCGTAGAGAGCGTTAAGTGTGAGATGACAATAGCCGCGGATACCATCAATAGTGAATTACCGCCCTGGAGCTAATCAATAAACGACTGGATGACACAAACAATCATGGCTCTTTCTCAAACTGAGTGGGTAAGGTAGACTGTGGGAAAAAAGAGGAGGTCTTTTTGATGGAAGTTTTGGAGTCACTGTTTACAAGAGCGCTGAAGCTGGAATCGCCATGGAAGATTAAGAAGATAGAGTTTCATG
>JAHJXD010000045.1 GCA_018827685.1 Patescibacteria group bacterium | reverse complement strand
TAATCTCAATATATGTTATAATAAAACTATAAATTATTCATAGCTCACGTTCATATGTCAAAATTTAAAAAAATTTCTAAAAATATTCAGCAAATTACCATAACCAACCCGCAAAAAACTAATTATATTGACTGGATCAATATCAATAACGCAGGCAAAACGGAAATTGAATATTTAAGAAAAAAGTACAACTTTAAATTATCACGGCTCGCAGTTTCTTCGGCCAAATCAAACTCCCAAAGACCGATTATTGCCCGTGAATCGGATTATATTTTTATAATTTTACATTTTCCGATCTTGGCAAGTTCTCTTGACAATCAAAATAACAAACGGATTATGTCCGCGGAGATTGAATTCTTTATAGGCCATAGCTTTTTAATAACCATGCCCAACGCGCCGATTGAACCGCTTAATTACTTTTTTAACTTATGCAAAAAAGACAGCGGATCGCTTTTGTCTTATGAGCTAGGATCATCATCTATCTTGCTTTATGAAATTTTAAAAAAACTGCTTGAATACAGTTATGTTATTTTAGACCATAACAGCCTGGCTATCAGCCATGCTGAACAAATTGTTTTAGGTGAAGATCAAAAAAAATCAGCAAACTTAATCTTAAACCTTAGACACAACTTAATTAACATGCGCAAAATCATACAAAACCATAAAAATATTATTAAGCAACTGATGGTTATGGAATCAAGTATTATCGCGCGAGAACATTTAAAAAAATATTACGGCGAGTTGATTGACCAAACAAAAAATATTTGGGAAACTTTAGAAAATCAGCGGGAAATGGTTGAAGTTTTGTATGCTTCATGCGAATCACAATCAAATTATCGCTTAAGCAGCATTATGAAAACTTTAACTATTTTTTATGTTACTTTTTCTTCCCTAAGTTTGATTGCCGCGATTTTCAGCATAAAAGCCGATCATGGCATGCCATTTATTAATTACCAAAACAGCTTTTGGATAATTTTAAGCATTATGAGCGCTGCGGGTTTGGCCATGTTGCTATTATTTAAAAAGAAAAAGTGGCTGTAAAGATTTTTTCCATATCAACCGCAATGAAATTATAACTATCAGTCGGGTCGCCGCTGATAGCAGCGCTTACCTTGGAAGTCTTACCTTTAGCAATTAAATTACTAAAATAAATCGCGATATTTTTATCAGCTATACTATTATTGGTTTTTATATGAACATCAAAAATAATTTCCGCGCCGGTTTTAATAATATAGTTGTTCAAATTAATTTTGTTAGCTCCTGCCACAGGCTTGCTTATTGTACCGCCGGCATTCTTTTGCTTATCGCGATCAACTATTCTCAAATTGCTATAACCCAAACTGTATGTTAGCTCTTGATCAGCGGCATTGATAATAATTGATTGGAGTTTCAAATCTTCATCACCTGAATTTTTCACTTTAAATCCTGCGATAACATTATCATCCTCGCCTTTAGTCACAAAGCCTTCCGCGACTTTGCTGATTTCCGCGCGAACTTTGCCAAAAACAACTTTATAACTATTAATATTCAAATGATTAACAACAGCCGGCAAAGAAGAATTATTATCAACCGCGATTAAATCGCTGATTTTCAACTGAACTTCCGAAGCTTTTAAATCAACTTCTGTGTCAGCGTGAATATTTATTTCAGTCCTTGCTCCTGATTTTAAAATATATTTAAAATTGTCAAAAACAAGATCGCTGCCATAAGGCGCTTTAATTACTTTTGTTTTGGTTGAACCAATTGAAGCGTACAAATTGCTAAATCCATTGGTAAAAGAAATTATACCAGAACTGTCGCCGCGAGAAAAAGTCAAACCTGTTATTTTAGTATCGCCGCCAGCTGCCGCTTCTATAATAAAGTTGGCTATTTTAATATTCTTCTGTCCTTTAATAAAAATCTGTTCGCCTAAATTATTATTAGGATAAAGATAAATATTAGATTTACTTACAATCAATCTATCACCGACGCTATTTACAATGTCGGAAAAATAAGCGCCATCCTCTGAACGATAATTAATATTATTAAAAATAATTTTATAATAGTCGCCGTTGGCAACATTATCTCCTATTTTGGTTATTAAAGAAATAATTAGATTTTGTTTAGCGGTTAGTTTCAGATCGTTTAAGCTAACAAGAACTGCGCCATTGCTAAAACTATCGCCGCTAAAATTACCATAAACCTCTCCGGTATAATAATTAACTAAATAAACAGTTTCGGTTAAATTTGGAGTAACAGAGCTTTTTTCCAAACTAAAACCAAAACTTTCCAAATTTATTTTTTGATTATTATTTCTTATCTCAAAATTGCCAATAATCACTCCTGTCTGCTTAGCAAAAACATTATTATTCGCTTTTAATTCTTTGGCAACAACAGCAATCGCTTGTCTTTTTATAATAATTATTTCATCAAGATTGACAATATTAGGATTTAAATTAAACTTTTCTTGCGAGTTGACAATCTTAGCTTTTTCAAGATTAAAATTAATTGTACTTTTTTCTCCGCCAACAATATTAGCTAAAATAGTAAAAGTTTCATTATTGCCTTTTTTAATTTTATAATTATTAAACTTAAAAATTAGCTCTTTGTTGTCAGTCAACTGTCCGACAGCAGCTACAATTTGGCCGGCGCTATTTTTTAACTTGAAATTATCCAGCATAGTTGCTCTGGCATCGCCATTATTGAAAAATTTTAATTCTTTAACAAAGACATCTGCTATGGTTGAAGTTTCAGCCAAATTGAATTTTCCAACATTTTTTTCTGTTGATCCGATAATCGCTTCATTATTGCTAATACTTAGAGACTGTTCTCTTATAACAACTTCGCCCAGAAAATTACCGCCTGAAACAAGCTTAAAGGTTCCGCCGGACAAAGGAAAAACAGCTTCAACTTTAGCGCCATCTATGTTGGCTGTTTGATTAATGGCAATTTGAATAGTCTGATTAGTAATATTACTAGAGCTATTATTAAAATTTATATAAACTTTAATTTTTCTCTCCTTGCCTTGACTTACAACTAATGGCCGGCTGTTAAAATTAAAAACCGCCTGTCTATTATATATAGAAGAAGAAACAGGATACTGAATATCGCTTTCATTGGTCAAATAAATTTCCTTAATTATGTCTGTGTTAAAAACGCCTTTGAAATCTAAAACTATTTTTTTAATTTCAACCAGCTGGTTGTTAGTTTTTAAATTAAAAATAGCCACCAAATTGTCTTGGGTATTAATGACCAAAAAACCAGCTTTAGGGCTAGAAGGATCTAAGCTAATTGATAATTGATTTTCATTAGAATCAGTAATTTTATACTCGTTTAAATCAGCTTGAGCAATGGTTATAATGTCCGACCATTTAAACCCTGAATTAATAAATTGCTGTGCTGATTTAATTAAAGCTTTTTGATTATTGCTAATATAATAAACAGCTGAATTATTATTAGACTTAACTAATTTAACTTCCGGCCATTTATTTAATTCTGTGTCCTTAACAACTTTAATTTCGCTCCATTTATTACCATAAGCCAAAAAAGCCTTAACATTTACATACGCTTTTTTTAATCCGCGCGCGTGATCTAAATAATAGACAGTTGAATTATTAGCGGTTTTAACCTGTTTAATTTCAGGGTTAAGGCCATAAGCTGCCTTGGCATTTTGAGCCCTGATGGCTAAACAGATAGTAATTATTACAGTTAAAATAATTAACTTTTTAGCTAATTTTAGAGTATTAAACATATAATATAGTTGACAATTTAAACAATTTATTACTATATCATATATTTAGCATTATGTCAAATTTTTGCCCTTTTTTGCCCTTTTTCGCCTTGATAATAGGTGCGGTAAAATAGATGCGGTAAAGTCCCTCTGGGTCTAAAAAATTTAACTCAACCCTACTTCATCAATTACTACAAGGTTTCTGTCGTCTAAAATGCCATAGAGAAATGTATCGGTAATATCACGGCGATATTTAAATTCTTGATTGTCAAAAACCGTAAAATTAATTTCCTTGCCCAACTCAATTTCCAATTCTTTGATTAATTTAATTAATTTCGGTTTATTAATTTTACCTACGATCAGTATATCAATCAATGCATTAGGATTATTAACAAAAATACCGGTTAAAATTAATAATTTTACTTTTCCGATAGAATTAAGTTTTTGCACAAAATCTTTCTCATATAAAATTTGAGCTTTAACAATTAGAGCTTTAATTTCATCAAATAAAATAAAATTAGGATTGGCGCGAAAATATTTTTTTTCTTGACCGCCGGTCGCTTCTTTTTTACCGCTCCCCTCTTCTTTATTTTTTATATCTGACATTAAAATGCCAAATTTTTCTAAATTTTCCAATTCCCGATGAACCGAATTAAGCTGCAGTTTTAAATCGCGCGATAATTGTCGGACATAAAACTTCTCCGCCGGATTAAGCAGAAATAACTTCAATATTTTAACTCTGGCGTTTGAGCCGAATAATTTTTCAAGCATATGGTTAATTGAAATATTTTTTATTTGGCACAATTATGGTTTGTTTTTAAACAATACCTGTGGTTTTCCTTTTTCTGTTTTTATTGTATAATGAATACATTATTTAGTCAAAATTAAATATATTATGAACTACAAAATAGCCCAATTTATTATAACTCCAGGCCAACGGAACAACTTGGTCCATGAAATTTATATCGCTCAACCAGATGCGAATAAAGAAGCTTTAGCCGGAAAACTCTTCGCTTTAATTGAAATTGAATCAAAAAAAGCCGATAGCCTTAAAATTATTAATTTTTTAATTAACACTCTTAATTATAGTTATTACCAAAACGAAAAAATGATTTTGCGTGAGCGAGTTTTGAGTATAAAAATAGAGCATATTTTTGAATCAGCCATAGCTAAAACCAATAAACGACTGGCTGAATTTTTACAAAATGAAAAAATCAAGCTAAACCCAAGCCTGGTCAATATCACTATCGGAGTAATTTATAATGACAGTTTGCATTTTTCCAATTTGGGAAAAAATAAAGCACTGCTTTTATATAAAGGTAAAGCCGAAGATGGCGCCAAATATAAATTAACCGATATCACCGAACAAACAACAGATAAAGGCGAAGCGAAAAAATCATTCCAGTTAATAAAATTATTTTCTAATATTATAAGCGGCGCTCTGCCACGTGGCGGTTATTTTATCTTCTCGGGCGAAACCCTGTCCGAATACCTTTCAACCAAGCAAATTATTAACATTATAACTACTCTTCCTCCGGCTAGCGCGGCTGAACAAATTAAAAATACACTAAGTAAAATTAACGCATATGTGCCATTTTTAGGAATTATCATAAAAAATACCGCGGGAATGGAAATGCAAAAAGTAAAAATTAAGCAGCTGGCCGCCTCAACCAGAGCTTCAATTGAAAATTTAATTACCACCGAAGAGCAAACTGAAAAATTACTGACCCCTTCCGGGCTGATTAACGCTAAAAAATGGTCATCTTTTTTTAATAATTTGGTCGGATGGCTTAATTTAGAACAAACCAAAAAAATCGGCAAAAAAACATTTTTACTGAAAGATAAAATTTTTTCCGGTAAAAAAATAAGTTGGTTTTCTTTTAAAAAAATTTCTAATTCTTTAAAAAATTATTTATCTATCTTAATCAGTTTACTCGCTTATATTTTTAAAATACTTTCTGATAAGCAAAGGCTATCCGAATTTTTTAAAGAATTAATTTCGAGCGTAAAAAATTTATTCCTAAAAATTAAAATAACTATTTTAAAAATATTTTTTTGGTACAAAAATCTTAATAGCATAAATAAAATTTTATTATCGGCTTTTTTAATTTGCCTAATAATTTTTTCCTCTAGTTTAACTTGGAAGAATATAAAAAATAAAGAAGTAAAAAACCAAGTCGCTATTAATAATCTGATGGCAATGATTGAGCAAAAACAAAACCAAATCGACGCCAGCCTGCTATATAATAATGAAGAAGGCGCCAAAAAAATACTCGAAGAAGTTAACAAGCTAATAGCAGAGCTACTACCCAAAAACCAAACTCAAAAAGACCAATATAATGTCTTAATAGCCAAGCATCGGGTACAAATTGAAAAAATAAACCGCGTTATTCGCGCCGATGCGATTGAAATAGCTAATTTAATAAACCTTAATCCTAATGCCAAACCAACTAATATTATATTAGTTCAAAAAAAAATATTTGCCGCTGATGCTGAGCAAAAAATTATTTACAGTATTGATTTAAAAAGTAAACTTACTACATCTATAAATTTAACTGACCAAAATATAAGTAAGCTTGATTTTCCTAATATTGATACAAATAATAACATCTCTTATTTTAATACTAACAGTATTATTATTCTTGATACTAAAACCGAAAAATTATCAACTTTAAAAATTGACTATTCGTCTAAAACGCAAAAAATAATTGACTTTAAACAATATAACGGCAGATATTATCTAGCCGACGCGATAAACGGTCAAATTTACCGTTTTAATAAAAATAACTCTGAACTAACCGGCGCGGTCGGCTGGCTAAACAGCCCTGAAGATTTAACTAACGCAACTAGCCTTTTCATTGACGGCGATATTTATCTGTTAAAAAATAACGGGGAAGTTTCTCAATACAGCAAAGGCAAAAAACAAGAATTTTCCATGTCCTCGGTTGAACCGAATTTCAGTCAAGCGACTAAACTAACTATCTCAATAGCGCAAAATTATCTTTATGTTTTTGAGCCAGTCGGCAAAAGATTGGTTGTATTTAATAAAAAGGGTAATTTTATTAATCAATATACGAGCGATAAATTCGACAATTTAAAAGATTTTCAAATCGATGAAACCAATAAAAAAATATATTTCTTAAGCAACGCTACAGTATACTCAATTGATTTAGCAAATACAAAATAAACCCTTAACAGAGTGAACCCCTGATTGCGATTATTTATTATCCAGGGCGACAGTCTGCTTTGAGGATTATTTTAGAATAACTTTTGCGCCAGCCTCTTCCAACCTCTTTTTCATTGCTTCGGCATCTTCCTTTTTGATGCCTTCTTTCAACATTTTAGGAGCGGCATCGACTAAATCTTTAGCGTCCTTTAAACCCATCTCGGTTAATTCGCGAATTGCTTTAATAACCGCGATCTTGTTTGAACCAGCTTCGGTTATTTCAACATTGAAGCTAGTCTTCTCTTCTGCCTCGACCGCGACAGCAGTCGGGCCAGCCATCATCATGGCCGGAGCGGCAGCAGAAACACCAAACTTCTTTTCTAAAAGTTTAACTAATTCGGCTAAGTCTAAAACCGACATTTTTTCAATGGTTTCCACTAAAGACTTGAATTTATCAGGAACTACTATTGGTTCCTCTTGCTTTGTTTCTTCTGACATAAGTTTTGCTTAATTTATTAATTATTTATTTAAAAT